>DAITPE010000624.1:0-3319 GCA_036833775.1 Pyrinomonadaceae bacterium
CGGTCGTGTTTCTGCCTGTTTATTTCTCAGCAAAATACTAACATAAAGCCTTAAAGATTAATAATTGCACGTTTATTGTGAAATCTTGCGCGTTTACGATAAAATTATTGATTACACCCAAAAGTGTAAATCGAGGTTAATACAGTGAGCGAAAATTTAACGAATTTATCCGAATATATCACAGAAAATTTTGGCGCAAATGCCAGTTATGTCGAAGGTTTATTGACGCGTTATCAAGCCGATCCGACTTCGGTCGATGAATCTTGGCGCACGTTTTTCGGCGATTTGCTGAATGGCGGACAATCAGTCCCGAGTTCAGAGTCCAAAGTCCAAAATCAGGCAAAAGTCGAAACAACTCCAACGCAACCTAAAGCAGTTGAAACGCCGAAACCGCAGCCGACCATTGCAATCGGCGAAGACACGGAAGTGAAACCGATCACGGGCGCGTCGAAAAAGATCGTCGAAAATATGGAACAGAGTTTGACCGTTCCGACGGCAACTTCGGTTCGCAATATGCCTGTCAAGGTTTTGGTCGAAAACCGCACGATCATCAATGAGCATCTGAAAAACACAGGACGCGGCAAAGTTTCGTTCACGCATCTGATCGCGTGGGCGATCATCAAAGCGATCAAGGCTTATCCGCAAATGAATGTCGGTTACGGCTTTGTTGACGGCAAACCTTCGCGGCTGGAACACGAAAATGTCAATCTCGGCATCGCCATCGATATGGAGAAAAAAGACGGTTCGCGTAATCTGCTAGTGCCGAATATCAAAAATGCCGACAAGATGAATTTCGCCGAGTTTTTCGCGGCTTACAACGCGCAAGTCAAAAAAGCGCGTGACGGAAAGCTCGAAATCGCCGATTTCCAAGGCACGACGATCTCTTTAACGAATCCCGGAACGATCGGAACGGTTTCGTCGAATCCGCGCCTTATGAGCGGACAAAGCGCAATTATTGCAACGGGCGCGATCGAATTTCCTGCCGAATATCAGGCGATGATGCCCGCCGCGCTTTCGCAAATCGGCATCAGCCGCACAATTACGCTGACTTCGACCTACGATCACCGCGTGATTCAAGGCGCGGAAAGCGGTCTGTTTTTAGCGAAAATTCACGAATTTATCATCGGTCAACATAACTTTTACGACGAAGTTTTCAAGGATTTGGAAATCAATTTTCCGCCGCTTCGTTGGGCGCAGGATTTTAACCCGTCGCTTTTCGGTTCTGACCGAATGAGCGATCAAATCGAAAAACAGGCGAATGTTTTGCAATTAATCAACGCGTATCGCATTCGCGGGCATCTGCTCGCCGACATCGATCCGCTCAATATGACTTCGCATCATTCCGCCGAGCTCGATCTCGAAAGTTTCGGTTTGACCATTTGGGATTTAGACCGCGAATTTATCACGGGCGGACTTCACGGCGAAAAAACGGCGACTTTGCGGAGAATTTTGGAAATTTTGCGCCGAGCTTATGCCGGAAAAGTCGGTATCGAATATCGCCACATTCAAAGCAAAGAAGAAAAAGAATGGATTCGTCTGCAAGTCCGTCAGCAATTCGTCGATACCGTTCCGCTTTCGGCTGAGATCAAGAAAGAATTGTTGCAAAAACTCATCGAAGCCGAACAATTCGAGCAATTTTTACATAAAAAATATCTCGGACAAAAACGCTTTTCGCTCGAAGGCTGTGAAACGATGATTCCGATGCTCGATCAGCTTGTCGAAGGCGCGTCGGCGCACGGCGTAAAAGAAATTTATCTCGGAATGGCGCATCGCGGACGTTTGAACGTGCTTTCAAACATTGTTGATTACACGATGGCTGAACGCATTTTCACCATTTTTGAAGGCGCATCGCATCCGTCATTTCCGGCGGACGAAGGCGACGTAAAATATCATCAAGGCGCGATCGGCAAACGGCAAACGAAACACGGCAGCGAAATTATGATTCAGCTTTCGTGTAATCCGTCGCATCTTGAATTCGTAAATCCGGTCGTCGAAGGAATGGTTCGCGCAAAACAGGACGAACTCCGCAACGCTTTCGGAGAAGAACGCGAAGAAGCCGTCAACAAAATTATGCCCGTTCTGCTTCACGGCGACGCGGCTTTTGCGGGACAAGGAACCGTCATGGAAACTTTGCAGCTTGCAAATTTGATGGGTTACAGAACCGGTGGAACGATTCACATTGTCGTTAATAATCAGATTGGTTTTACGACTTCGCCCGAAATGAGCCGTTCGTCGATTTATTCGACGGACGCGGCGCAAATCACGCAAATGCCGATCTTTCACATCAACGGCGACGATCCCGAAGCGGCTTACCGCGTGATTCAAATCGCGCTCAATTATCGTCAGGCGTATCACAAAGACGTAACGCTCGATCTCGTCGGATTCCGCCGTTTGGGACACAACGAAGGTGACGAACCGAGCTACACACAGCCGCTAATGTATGCAAAAGTGAAGGCGCATCCGGGCGTTCGGCATCTTTATGCACAACAATTGATGCGCGAAGGCGTTATCACCGAAGACGATCTGAAAGCGATGACGAATGAAATCGTCGAAAAATATGAAGGAATTTTGGCTCGTGCAAAACAAATTGCCGCCGAAAAACCGAAAAAAGCGGCTTTATCGGCGCACATCGTTGACGAAGACGGTTCGACTGTTTTCCCGACACCGATTTCGAGCGACACTTTGAAAGCCGTTTCGGACAAAATTTCGCTCGTGCCGGAAACGTTCAACGTCAATCCGAAAATGGTCGGACAATTGGCAAGACGCGCGAAAATGGGAACGGGCGAAGTTCCGATGGATTGGGGATTTGCAGAAGCGATCTCGATCGGTTCGCTCGTTTTGGACGGAACTGCGGTTCGTTTGAGTGGACAAGATTCGGGACGCGGCACGTTTTCACAGCGTCACGCTTCGATGTATGACACAATCACGGGCGAACGCTGGTCGCCGCTCACCGAATTGCGGAAAGAAGACACGCCGAAAGCGCGTTTCTACGTTTACGACAGCAGTTTGAGCGAACAGGGCGTTCTCGGTTTTGAATACGGTTATTCGGTTTCCGCACCGAACGATCTCGTAATGTGGGAAGCGCAATTCGGCGATTTCTCGAACGGCGCACAGGTCATCATCGATCAATATATTTCGTCGTCGGAAGACAAATGGCAGCAAAAATGCCGTCTTGTGATGCTTCTGCCGCACGGTTTTGAAGGTCAGGGACCGGAACATTCGAGCGCACGGCTGGAAAGATATTTACAGCTTTGCGCAGAAAATAATTTGCAGGTTTGTTATCCTTCGACTCCGGCGCAGTATTTTCATCTTTTACGCC
>DAITPE010000625.1:0-3307 GCA_036833775.1 Pyrinomonadaceae bacterium
GGCTTGCAGGCAGGGATGCCTGCGCTCCAATTTTACGGTCGGTTTTTTATTTGTTGAAGATTTTATTTAGAAGAGAAGCAATTTTAAGAGGAAAAAAGATGACGAAATATATATTTGTGACGGGCGGCGTGGTTTCTAGTTTGGGGAAAGGATTGGCGGCGAGTTCGATCGGGCAGCTTTTGGAGGCGCGCGGGATGCGGGTGCAGATGATGAAGCTCGATCCTTATATTAATGTCGATCCGGGCACGATGTCGCCTTTTCAGCACGGCGAATGTTATGTCACCGACGACGGCGCGGAAACCGATCTCG
Source organism: Pyrinomonadaceae bacterium (assembly GCA_036833775.1). GTDB lineage: Bacteria > Acidobacteriota > Blastocatellia > Pyrinomonadales > Pyrinomonadaceae > JAJQRF01. The sequence continues at coordinate 310 of DAITPE010000625.1, forward strand.
ACCTTGGGCATTATGAAAGGTTTACGAACGCGAAGCTGTCGCAGGCGAACAACTGGACGAGTGGGCGCATTTACCTTTCGGTCATCGAAAAGGAACGGCGCGGCGATTATCTGGGGAAAACGATTCAGGTCATTCCGCATATTACCGACGAGATCAAGATGGCGGTTCACACGGTTGCCGATAAGGAAAAGCCCGACGTTTTAATCGTCGAGATCGGCGGAACGGTCGGCGACATCGAATCTCTGCCGTTTATGGAAGCGATTCGACAGATCGGCAACGAGGTCGGACGAAATAACGCGATTTTCGTTCATGTCACGTTAGTTCCTTTTATTGCGGCGGCGGGCGAACTGAAAACGAAGCCGACACAGCATTCCGTCAAGGAATTGCGCGAGATCGGCATCGCGCCCGACATTCTTTTGTGCCGTTCGGACAGAACTTTGTCGTTGGATTTAAGAAGAAAGATCGCGCTTTTCTGTAACGTGCAGGAAAATGCCGTGATTTCCGCGCTCGATGTGAAAACTATCTACGAAGTTCCGCTCGCGTTTCACGAACAGGCTCTGGACGAATTGATTATCGACACGCTTCATTTGCGCGAACAATTTCCGACCGCCGACCTGAAACGCTGGCGCGAACTCGTTTCGACGATCAAAGAACCTTCTAGCGGCGAAGTGAAAATTGCCATCGTCGGGAAATATGTCGAGTTGGAAGATTCATACAAATCTCTGCGCGAAGCTTTGACACACGCGGGCGTGGCGAACAATTTAAAGGTCAATGTCAGTTGGATCGAATCGGAAAGTTTGATCGACGACGAAAATTACGGTTCGCGCTTGCAGGATTACGACGCGGTTTTAGTTCCCGGCGGTTTCGGCAAACGCGGAATTTCGGGAATGTTGAAGGCGATCAAATACGCACGCAAATCAGGAACGCCGTATTTCGGGATTTGTCTCGGAATGCAGACGGCTTGCATCGAATTTGCACGAAACGTCTGCGGTCTGCGCGACGCCGATTCGACGGAATTCACGACCGACACGCCTTTTCCCGTCATTTTCAAGTTAAGAGATTTGGTAAATGTCGAAGAATACGGCGGCACGATGCGTTTGGGCGCTTATCAATGCGAGTTGAAGGAAGGAAGTCTGGCGCGTGAAATCTATCATAATGCGGCGGAAATCTCCGAAAGACATCGTCACCGTTACGAGTTCAATCCCGAATACAGAAACGTACTGGAAAAAGAAGGTTTGATCATCAGCGGCGTTTCGCCCGACGGAAAATTCGTCGAAATGGTCGAACTGCCGAAAGACAAACATCCGTTCTTCGTCGGCTGTCAATTTCATCCCGAATACAAATCGAAACCGCTTGCACCGCATCCGCTTTTCGTTTCATTCGTCCGCGCCGCACACGAAAACCGTCTGCACAGCGAAAATCTGAAAGACGACTTAAAAAGCCAGAAACAACTCGAAATGCCCGAACGCGTCGAGGTGAACGAAGAGTAATGTTATAATTTGGCTTCAAGAGGTTAAATCGAAATATGATCGCGTTGAATAACTATAAAGCTTCGGAAGAAGTCGCCAATTTTATCGCGGAAATAAATCCCGCAAAAGTTTTGGCTTTTCGACCTTCGGATGAAACTAAGCAGAGAGTTTCCGAGTTGATCGAACGCGAAAAGAACGGCGAAGTTTCCGAAGAAGAAAAAAAGGAACTCGATCATTATATGCAGCTCGAACATCTGATGCGGATGGCGAAAATTTATGCCCGCAAGTTTACCGAAAATAAATGAACAATCGGTATATCGGCGAAAATCTTCGCAAGGAAGTTGAAAAACGTGCAAAAGGGATTTGCGAATATTGCCGGATAAACATTGACGACACATATTTCGGCGGCGAAATCGATCACATTATCAGTTTGAAACATCGCGGCGAAACGGTTTCGGAAAATTTGGCGTTTGCGTGTCAGCCGTGCAATCGAAATAAAGGAAGCGATCTCGGTTCGATTTCCGAAAATACGAAAGAACTTGTGCGTTTTTACAATCCACGAACGGATGATTGGAACGCACATTTTCATGTAAATCAAAACGGAGAAATCGAAACATTATCGGAAATCGGAGAAGTTACGGCGTTTATCTTCAAGTTTAACGAAATGGAAAGAGTTCTCGAACGGCAAGGCTTAATGGAACTCGGCGCGTATCCTAATTAATTTTTATGAAATCATTTAATGTAGAAAATGTAACTTTCGGCGATGGACGATTGGCTTTTATATTGGGTCCGTGTGTCGTCGAAAACGAACAGCACGCGCTTTTTATGGCGCAGGAAATTAACGACATTTGTAACGCGGTCGGCGTTCAGTTCGTTTACAAATCTTCTTTCGATAAAGCGAATCGCAGTTCGATCGAAAGCTTTCGCGGCGGCGGAATGCAATTCGGTCTGGAAGTTTTGGCAAAGGTAAAGGAAGAAATCGGCGTTCCGGTGATTACGGACGTTCACGAAACTTGGCAAGTCGAAAAAGTTGCCGAAGTTGCGGATATGATTCAGATTCCTGCTTTTTTGTGTCGGCAAACTGACTTACTCGTTGCTTCGGCACAGACGGGAAAAGCCGTGAATGTGAAAAAAGGACAATTTCTTTCGCCTTGGGATGCGAAAAATATTGTCGAGAAACTCCAACAAGCGGGAAGCGAAAAGATTCTTTTGACCGAACGCGGCGCGAGTTTCGGTTATAACAATCTCGTTGTGGATATGCGTTCGTTTCCTGTGATGAGAAGTTTTGGCGTTCCGGTCGTTTTCGATGTGACGCATTCGCTTCAGCTTCCGGGCGGATTAGGTAAGGCAACGGGCGGACAAGCTGAATACATCGAACATTTTGCTCGCGCCGGTGTCGCTTGCGGCGTCGATGCGGTTTTTATGGAAGTCCACGACAACCCAAAAGTCGCGCCGTCCGACGGTCCGAATCAATTACCTTTAAATCGTTTGGAAAAACTTTTGAGAAAATTGAAGGCGATTCACGAATT
>DAITPE010000626.1:0-3303 GCA_036833775.1 Pyrinomonadaceae bacterium
TGCTCAAAAGATGAAAAATTTCGGCTACACCTTTCTCGGTTCTTTCAATTTTCAAAAAGAATACGACATTGACGACAATGATTTTACAGAACTTCCGCGCACGAAATCTTTAAATTTGAATCCGCGTTTTTTCTTCCAAATCGATGAAAAAACAAGATTTACGGTCGGAAATTCGACAAGTTTTCAAACCAGAAACGGCGGCGATATTTTTGCGATTCGCGGACAAACGGACGATTTTCATCGATATTTTGAAAACAACGATTCGTTTCGCAACATCACGACCTTCAATTTCGAACGCGATTTTTCCGGCGGAAGCAAATTGATCGCAAAACAAAGTTTGGCTTTTTACGATCGCCGCATCGAAACGCCGAATTTTCTGTTCAAAGGCAATCAATTCAACAGTTACACGGACGTTTCACTTTTCAAACCAGTCAAAAATCACACGCTCGTTTTCGGTTTCAACGCCGTTTACGATCAATTTCGGGAAAAGGAAAATCAAATGAATTTCCCGAAAAGAAACGAGACGCGAACGACTTTCGGCGGTTTCGCGCAGGACGGTTTTCAGCTCACGAATAAGCTTTCGCTCGAAGCCGGATTGCGCGTCGATTTCGTCAAAAATTACGGCACTTTCGCGCTTCCGAGAGTTTCGCTACTTTATAAATTTTCCGAAAATTTAACGACACGCGCCGGTTTCGGTTTCGGCTACAAAACGCCGAGTATTTTTACCGAAGAGGCGGAAACTCTGCTGTTTGAAAATGTTTTTCCGATCGGAAATTCTTTAACGGCGGAAAAAAGCAAAGGCGGAACTTTTGACGTGAATTATCGAAACACGATCGGCGAAAATTTTTCTTACAATTTGAACCAGATGTTTTTCTACACTCAGATTGACGATCCGCTCGTTTTAGAAAGCGATTCAAACGGGATTTACCGATTCTCAAACTCGCTTCAACCGATCAAAAGTGCTGGAACCGAAACCAATGTGCGGTTTCAATATTCGATCGCAAAGCTTTTTATCGGTTACACTTACACAAACGCCAAAGCAAAGTATTTAAGTGGAAATCAAATCTTGCCGCTATTGCCGAAGCATCGGATAAATTCCGCACTCATTTTTGAAGAACACGAAAATTTCAAGACCGGAATCGAAGCATATTTTTCGGGAAATCAATATTTGAGCAACGGTTTCAGAACAAAAGCATTCACCGAAATCGGCGTTTTTGCGGAAAAAACTTTCGGGAAATTTTCGCTTTTTATCAACGGTGAAAATTTGACCGATGTTCGTCAAAACAAATTCGGTCAAGTAGTTTTCCCCCCGCATCAAAATCCGACTTTCAGCGAGATTTATACGCATACTGAAGGCAGAATTTTCAACGGCGGAATTAAAATACGCCTTTGAAATTAAAGAAAGTGACTGATTCTTCCTCTGGAAATCAGTCACTTTTTTATTATTACAGTAAATTAAGTGTAACAATTCCAGTAATTATCTCTAATAAAACGATGATAATTTCAATGAATGTTTCAGCCTTTCGTTCATAATATCGATCCAATAATTTTCTCCGTCGGCGGTGTGCATATTTGGTGGTATGGATTGGGATTTTCGCTCGGATTTATCAATACGCATCTGATTCTCAGGCGAAATCGCGAAAAACTCGGACTTTCTTTGAAATTGGTTTACGAACTAAGTTTGTTTTTTGCGCTCGGCGTTTTGCTCGGCGGTCGTGCGCTTGTGGTCATAAACAACGAATGGGAATTTTACCGTGAACATTTGTATCTGATTCCGGCGATTTGGATCGGCGGATTTGCGACGCACGGATTGATTTTCGGTGGTGCGTTCGGCGTCGGTTTGTTTTGTTGGAAAAACAAAGTTCCTTTTCGTCCGATTCTCGATGTTTTGGCGATTTCGGCTTGTTTTATTTTGGGCTGTGGACGCATTGGAAATTTTATCGACGGTCAGATTTACGGAAGCTTGACCGATGTTTTTTGGGCGGTAAAATTTCCCGAAGCCGAAGGTTTTCGGCATCCGGCAGTTTTGTATGACGGGCTGAAAAATTTTCTGCTGATTCCTGTCTTGCTTTGGATCAGACGGCAAAATGTTCCAGACGGGCGAGTCGCGGCTTGGTTCGTTTTGCTTTATTCAGGTTTGAGGATTCCGATTGATCTGCTACGCGAATATCCGATCTCGATGTGGGGTTTACCGACCGGACAAACGCTTAATTTTCTTATGTTTGCCATTGGTTTATTAATGTTATCAATTAATTATTTCCGCAATCTCGGGAAAGCTGTCCGGAAAACAGAAAAATTAATAAACGAAACTGATTCAGGTTGGCGTAAATTTGCATTTTTTGCCTTGCTTTTTATTCCGCTTGTCATTCCGAGCGATGCGACGCGCGACATTCCCGACCGTTACGGTAAACGGCATACGGGTTTGATTCATTCGGCAATGTATCCGCCGATCGCCGACAAAGTGAATCAATAATTTTTCGGAAACGCAACTTTTTTGCCGATAAATTGCATCAAAAAAAACGACTTTCCACAAAGTTAAATATAGAGAATAAAAAATGAATAAATATATCTTTGCATTGATTTTAGTTTTTGCTTTTAGTGTTTTTACGTTTGCCCAAGACCGAGTTCAGCTCGACGACGATCAAACATATCTGATTCTTTCGACGAAGAAGATCGGCACGATGGAAAAGGAATTGGACGAAGCCTCAACCAAAGGTTTTCGTGTAGTTTACGGTGCGCCGACACAGCAATACGATATGGCACTTTTTCTTGAAAAGATCGGGAAGAATGACAAATCGTATTCATATAAAATCTTGGCGACATCGCGTAATAAAACGATGGAAAAAGAGTTGAATGAGCTCGCCGCGCAAGGTTATCGTTTGCTTCCGCGCACGATCATTTTCAAGCAGGGTTTTCTCACGGCTGAACTCGTGATGGTGATGGAAAAAAATCCGAATAGCAATAAACAATACGAATATAAATTGGTCGAAGCCTTTAAAGAAACAAAGCTTCATAAAAAGATCGAGGAAGCAATTGCCGGCGGATTCAATCCGGTTACGATGATAACGATGGGAAATCACGTCATTGTGACTGAAAAAGAAACTGTAAGACCGTAGATTAAGACAGAATTTCGCTTTATTATTTAGCTTGCTCTTGTCTCTTAATTGATTATAATAGTGAAAAAAATTTACTTTTCGAGGCTGAAAAGTAACCATAAATCTTAACAATATCTCGTTTATTAATTTTGAATCTTATGAAAACTCCGACAAAAACTTATTTTAAGTTCAGCTTAAATGCTTTTGT
>DAITPE010000627.1:0-3300 GCA_036833775.1 Pyrinomonadaceae bacterium
ATCGAGCCGCCGAACTGGTCGAGCGACAATTTGCTTTTCGGGATTCCCGCCGTTACGTTGTCGAAATAATTTCTTGCATCGAACGCGTCGCGGCGCATATATTCAAATGCCGAACCGTGAAATTCGTTGCCGCCCGATTTCGTCACGACGTTGATCTGTCCGCCCGTTCCGGTTCCTTGTTCGGCAGGATAATTTGACGAATCGACGCGAAATTCCTGCACGTTTTCAAGGCTCGATTGCAGGCGGAAAGGCGACGGAACTTCGCCGTTCAGATTGCCCGGTGAAGCGTCGATGATCGCAGTTCCTTCAACGCCGTCGTAGCGCACGACGTTTTGCTGAACGGCGCGACCCGAAAAGCGTATATCGCCGAAAGTTCCCGCGCCGCTGTTGACCGCGCCCGGCGCTTGCAGGTAAAGCTGTGAAAGCTGGCGACCGTTGATCGGCAAACCTTCGACTTCGCGCGAATTGACGACCGCGCTCAAGCTTGCCGACGATGTATCGACGATCGCTTGTTCGTTTGCCACAATGTCAACATTGACCGCCACGCCTTTCGGCTGAAGCATCACGCTGACGTTCGATTCCTGTCCGGCAAGAAGCTGAACGTTCGTGGTCGAATAATTTTCAAAATTTGCCGCCGTGACCGTGATCGTATAGCTCGTCGGTTTCAGCGCGGCGACGAAAAAGTTTCCGTCGTTGTTGGCGGTGACGGTGCGCGTTTCGCCCGTCTTTTCATTTTTGACGGTGACGCTCGCACCCGGCACGATCGCGCCTGTCGCGTCGGTGACGGTTCCCGCGATGCGTGCATCCGATTGCGCGAAAACTGCGGCTGAAAATATAAATATAAAAGTTAAAAGTAAAATCTTTTCGATTAATCTGGATTGCATCAATTCACTCCTTTCAAAAGGGCTTTTTTTGTTTATAAAATTCAAAGCGGACGATGCGTTTTCCTCTTCACGCATTCCGCTCGTCGATCTGCCGATATTTCTTTTTAATGTTTTGGTAAGCAAGAAGCAGAATATGTGCAAAAAGTTAAAAAGGCGTGAATTTGAAGTTAAATAGATGTTAAATTACGCGCAAACGCAAAAAAGCCGCCCGAATTCATCAAGCGGCTTTGTAAATTTTATCGGTTTAAATGTTAGATCAGCGTGGTAGATTGTCCTTTGCCGTCGAGCGCGTTCATCACTTCGAATGTGACATCTTTTCCGCCGCCGAAATTCGTGACGAATGCGCCGATCGTGTAGATCGGTCCCCACGGAAAACCCCACCAGCCCAGAAAGAGCGACACGATCGTGTAGCGAAGACTTTTCCCGATGCTTCCTTCGCCCGGTCTGAGGTAATAGATCGCCGAAGGACGTTTGAACGTCACGATCAACAGCGAGATGCAGAATTCAAAAACGACGAATTTTCCGCCCTGCATCACTTCTTGGCTAAGCTGCTGCGGAGAGATATTTTCAAGTCCTTTAATTTCCATTTGAGTATTCGTAATTCAGGCAGAAACGCGACCGCAAGGAAGCGTGTTTTGTTCGAGTCGTTTCGGCACACTTTCTGCCCGTGTAAATTTATTAAGTGTAAAACCTCAAAAAGAATACATTTTTCAGCTTTGAAAAAGCAAGATTTTTTAAGATTCTTTTTTCAATCCGTCGATGATTTCGTGCAGTTTGGCGAGTTTTTCGACCGGCAAATCCTTGACCATCTGCGCGACCGAAGGCGTTTTTTCCTTCTTTAAAGAATGAAGCGCGTGCGATTCGGACACGACCACGTTTTCATCCGGTCGCCAGTCAAAAAGATCGTTCGGCGTGCAGTTCAAGATCAAACAAAGCTTCTCCATCTGATCGGGCGTGATGCGTCCGAGCCGATCGTTGATCATATTCGTCGCCGTCTGCGTGACAAACCCGTTTTTCACCAAAAAAGCATAAGGTTTATCGATCCCGCGCAACTGCATCAACCTGCTGATATTAAAATAAAGCATTTTTTACCTCTCTTAAGCCTTGAGTATAGGATAAATTCTCTCTTATTTAAAGACTTTTTTGTGATAAATAGAGCAATTATTAAAGTAAACACGGTAATTATTAAAGCTACAAGAATATTTTATATTCTACACATTCCCATTACTATTCTACACATCCCCATTAACAATCTATACATCCCTATTAACAATTTGCACACACTATGTTTTAAACTACACATACCCATTAATAATCTATACATTCTTCTCTTTAAACTACACATAGCATTAATCAAACTATGCATAGTCTTTTTACATCTATACATAGTTTTTATAATTCTGCACAAAGTTCAAAAGCAGAAGCCCGCGCGTGAGCAAGGGCGGAACACAAAGACGGAAGCGACGAAGCGACGGCGGGACAACGGGAAATCGCGTCTTTCGCACCGTCGCTTTCGTCGCATCCGTCGCAACCGTCCGTCATTCACCCGTTTCGAGCTTGGCAAAGTATTCCTGCAAATTCTGATGCCGAAAGCGCCATTGCCCGCCGTCCTTCTCCAAAATCCGCGCCTCCGCCGCCAGATCGAGAAACGCCGCATATTTCAAAGGCATCGAACCTTCAAACCAAAGACAAAGGCGTAGGTAAGAGTGTAAAAATACTGGTCTAACTAAGAAAACAAAAATCGGGCTAAGCGAAGAGAGATAAATACATTTTAAAAAATCTTGTAGTTTCATACTCACAAAAAAATTCTCAAGTCCTAAAAAATTAATTGAATATGTTGTGAGGAGAATTCCTAAGACTAATAAAATTGTTTTGAATAAATTAAATAAAATCCCGGATGAAATCCTTTGGTATGGGTGTTGAATATATACAATTGGTTCTATTTCTTGCATTAAATACGAACCAAAATATATAGAACTGAATAATCCTATTATTAAGCCCCCTATTAAACCACCTACTGCTCCTACAATTAAAATTATTAACAGACCAGTTATCAAACCGAATAACAAGCCCATTAGAGAGCCTTTGTTAAAAAAATTAGACCTAATATTAAACGATAAGTTATCTTCTGTATTTATTACTTTATAATCATCAAATATTTTTGTGATTAAACTTCCAAGCAAAACGCCAATCAAAGCACTAATTAAGCCAAAGACTAAGTTAAAGAATATGCCAAAGACTAAGCTAACAATTAAGCCAATTAGCAATCCAAAGACTAAGTTATAATGCCATCTTTTTATTAAATCAGTCGGCTGTAAATCTGCTAATTCAAAATTTACGAGATGCTTTTTCTCCATTAATCGGGCAAGCCAAATTAACCAGTATTTTATTTTGTTCGGATTGGCTTCAAATTCGG
>DAITPE010000628.1:0-3291 GCA_036833775.1 Pyrinomonadaceae bacterium
AAGAGCCGTGGGAGAAAAATATCAAACGAAACAAAGCGGCGAAAACTAAGAATATTGCTAATGATTATTAAAGATAGGTTGTCTTTTTCGACAGGTTTCAATGAGAGATAACGTCAGAATATGACGGATTAAATTTAAGTTAATAGAAAATTATGATTTGCCCAAATTGCAAAGTTTCAAATTACGGAAAAAATAAGTTTTGTGCTGATTGCGGAACACAGCTTCCCGAGATTTTCGATGCGCCGACCGAAATAATACCGAATGCGCTCCCGCAAAATCCGATGCCGCCGATCAATCAAAATCCGCCGGTATTATATCAGCCGACAAATGAGCATTTGCCGCCGCCGCAATATGGAAATCAGCAAATTCCGCCGCAACAGTATCAGAATCAACAACCGCCGCCGCCGCAACAAACTTATCGGCAAGCGGAAACCGTTCCGCCGCAAATAGTTCAGCCGCAAACGGTTCCGCCGAATAGACAAGAAATTGTCGAAAGTCCGTCTGAAACCGATCCGCCTAAAAAGAAATCAAAACTTTTCAAGGTTGCAGTCGGGGTGATTTTAATTGTTTCAATACTTTTCGGCGGTGCTTTGCTGGCAATGAAGTTTCTGATCGTTAATCAGGCGAATCGTTCTTATGTGATTGGCGATAAACATCAAGGCGAGGAAAATAAAACATTACAGTTTGACGCGCAAAAAGACCGTTTATTTATTACCAATTTAGACGAAAACAAAGCACAATTATGGCAAATCACGCCGGATTCGGGTGTCGAAGATTCATACCGCATCGTTAATCGTGAACTCGGAGACGTAGAATCTCTGGAAGTTGTCGATGATAAAAGAGACCGAGCGGTTTCGATTTCGGAATCAGCCGAAGACGACGGGCAGCTTTGGGCAATCACCAACGTCGAAGGCAATTATTACCGGATTACCAACAATTGGCTCGGTGATTCCAAAGCTCTTTCACATACAAAAGCAACTTATCGTTTTTTGAGAATGCGTGATTCGGGCAACAAAGAAGGACAACTTTGGAAACGAACTCCGGCAAAAAACGGCGGTTATTTTATTACCAATAAACGATACGGCGACAATTTTGCGTTGGAGGCTATTTATCAAGGTCAATTCACCGATAAGATGAAAATGGCAAAATCCGATGATCTCGGAACTCAAATTTGGTTGATGAAACCTGACGGACGCGGTTATTTTACGCTCACGACCGCATCGCACGAATATGACAAAAAGAATAAATCTCTGGATGTCGATGCTGCCAAAAACGACCGCGTAAGAATGGCGGATACGGGAAATTTCAGCGGGCAAAAATGGAAAATGATTCCGGTCGGCGGCGATTATTTTCGTCTTACCACCGAATTTTTGACCGACAACAAATCTTTGGAAGCCGTAACTTTTTATCAATATTTCATCGAAATGACAAAAACATCTAATGAAGATAAAGGGCAACTTTGGACAATCGACCGAACTAATTGAGCAGTTTTTCTTTCAGGTATTGTTCAAAAAAAAGAAAATGCCGAAGATGTTCGGCATTTTCTTTTTTTTTAGTGGAAAATTAAAAACAATATTTCCCAATAATTTGTTTCGGCTTATTTTTTGATGAATTTCGCGCCGTTCCATTCAAATTCGGCGAAATAAAATTCTTTTTCTGGAGTTTTTTGAGCCGGAAGACAACTATTGCACGAAATTTTTATCGAACGCCCGACACGCGGCAGGTGATAGACAAATTCCAAACCGATCGTGTCGTCGCCCGAAACATTTGCCGCCGGAGTTCCTTTCGGACGTTTTTTGTTATATTCCATCACGATGTCGCCGTATTTCGGCAAAAGATCGAAACCGACATCTTTCCAATTTCCGTTTTTGTAACTGTAAAGTTCCAAAAAACCTTCACAACCTTCATCGCAATTAACGCGCGAATTGGCGATCAGATAACTACCGTCGGTTTTCTTAAAAAGCACGATTTCGCCGTAGCCGTTCCAATCGCCTTTCAGCTTCAAATAGCCGTTTTTGATGTCTTCGATCTCGATCATACTTTTGCGAAATTTCACCAATTCTTCTTTGGTCGTCGTCTGTTCGTTTCGATAATACGGGAAATTTTCGCTGTCAGGCATTGCCAGAAAATAATCCGTCACGGTTTTCGGCTGTGCGAAAGCAAATGACGAAAACGCAAATATTGAAATAATAAGCAATAAAAATTTTTTCATAATTTTCTCCGATTCGGTCGTCTAAAAACTAATTTCCGGTCTTTTTGAAATAAACGCCGTTCGTTTCCGTTTTTTTGAATTTGCCCCAAACGGTCGTGATTTGCGATTTACCTTTGACGGGTTTTCCTTTCACCAATTTGAACATCAGATCGCCTTCTTTGTATGAACTTACACAGCCTTCTTCGCCGTCGCGTTCGGTTGCTTGACACGCCAAATAATTGAGCGAAATCGAATCCGCCGTGCCTTCGATCGTCATTGAAAATTTATTGTAAGTGTCCGAATTTTCGCCGTCCGAATATTCACCGACGCAATAGCCGCCTTCGCAGGTAATTTCCAATTTTGCCCAACTCGTGAATGAACGCGTTTCGGTGGCGTTCATATCCGAATCCATAGCTTCATAAGTTCCTGCCCAAGTTGACGGAACTTTTTGAGCATTTGTCACGCCGAAACCAACCAAAATCAAAACTGCCGCTAAAATTAATGTTTTCATATATTTTTCTCCACAAAATGAACGATTTATAATCCTCAATCGATACAGCGATAAAAACAAAAATCTCGTATCATTTCGTGAAAGTTTTCAGCCATTTTTCGGCTTCCGCTTTCGATTTGAAAAAAACGGTCACGTTGTTTACCAGAACTATTTGAATTTCGTCCGTAAAGATCGAGATAAACTGACGTTGAAAATAAAGATTGTCCGCGCCTTGTCCTTTTGAAATCAGCGTCATACGATAAACTTTTTCGTTTGTGATCGCTTCGTTTTCCATTTCGAGAATGTAGCTTTTCTCTTTATCTATTTTGTCGAAAGGACAAATAATAGTTTCAAACGTCGAAGCAGAAACTTTATTGTTTTCGATTGCGTAACCGACGGTTGAGATCGTCAAAGTTTTGTTTTTCGGATCGGAAAATTGGTAAAAAACGTCTTTGCTTTTTTCGGGCGGAAGATATTTTATCTCGTTAAAAATCGAGCCTTTGACCGCGTAATTCTTTGTTCCGAGTTTGATTTTTGTTTCCTTCGGTTTACTCGAGACGCTTTTGCCTGCTGATTTTTTCTGCGCGTTTACAAAAGCGAAACACAGCAG
>DAITPE010000629.1:0-3290 GCA_036833775.1 Pyrinomonadaceae bacterium
ATTCCTTTTGCAAACTCTTAAAAACGATGACTTGAACCTGCTGTTCTTCTTCGTCCAATTTGACTGTCAAACACAAACGGTAATTCACACCCGCGACCGTTTGCATTTCGGCTTTATCGACCGAAGCAAGCTCCAAACCTTCTTGTTCCGTATTATTCTCAACCCGATTTCCGACCGCAAACTCAGCCGCCGCAACAACTTCCGCATTGTCGGTTGCAATCGATTTATAACCGCCCAAAACTCTCTGCGCGTCGGCATTCGTGCTGAAACTCAACAAAAAACCAAATGCCAACAACCCGATAATTAAATAACTTTTCATATTTCGCTTCCTTTTCTTAACTGTTCCGTTATCAAAATCCGCCGTAGATCGAGCAAATTTTCCTTCACGACAAAGCCGAACGCGCCTGCTTTCCGCGCAGCTTCGCGCATTTGCTCGTCGCCGTGTTTGGTAACGATGACGATTTTCGCGTTACTGAAAGTCGCGCAAATCTCACGCGTCGCCGTTAAACCGTCCGTTTTTTGCATTTCAACATCCATTAAAACCAAATCCGGTCGGTGTTTTCGATAGGCAGACAAAGCTTCTGAGCCGTCGCTGCATTCAAAAATTTCCGATGCAAATTCGCCGATCACACGCCGAATCGTGCGGCGCATAACGTGATTGTCATCAACGATTAAAAACGACATCAGTTTTCCCATTAAATTTCGGATAAGCTAAGTTGGAAAGTTAGTGTCAGCTTTCCAACTTAGCTTTCATCCGTCCGTGAATATTTTTGAATTTTGTTAAATTAATGTGGAATGTCGTTTTTCGTGGTCTGCGACATTAAAAAATAAGTCGTGCCGGAATAATTGCCGGATATATTTCCCGGAACGACTGCACCGTCTTGATAGTAATAAGTCGCACTGCCCGAATACGGAATCGTAAATTCGCGTTGCTGCAGAATCGCCGTGCATTTTACGTCTTGATAAGCGTTTGCATTGACCGGAACTTCAGCCGTGATCGTGTTCGTTTCCGATTCGGTCGTGCCCCAACTGTATGTATGCGTTTCGCTTGCCGACAATGTGACATTGCCTTCATTAAGAATCGGAATCAGGGTAAATTCGACCGAAATGCCTTCGGTAATGCTGTCCGAAGCCGACCAGCTCGAAGTTTGTGTATAAGCTTTTGAATAAGTCAGAGTTCTCGTTTGAACGGAATCGGTCGCATTGTAATTATCGATCGTTAAAGGAACTTGGGTCGGATCATTAACGTCAACTGTCGTCCGTGAGTTGAGATCGTAGTTCACGTCAGCGATAACTTTGCTGATGACCGGAACATTATCGTCGCCCCAAATAACTTCGCCGCGCGGAGAGTAAACCACGAAATTTCCGTCGTTTTGCATCACGGCAACCGAACCCCAATTTCGCTGATCGCCGAGCGGAACTCTGTTTTTCCCGTCGTTCAAGCCCCAAACCCAATCGCCGCGATTTTCAGGCGAACCTTTGTAAATACATAAATTACCGTCGCCCTGCATCACCATAAACGTCGGTTCGTCAATGGTTGTATTCGTGTGATAAATAAAACCGTGATTGTTGTTCGGTCCTGAGCCGTGAAAAACGACAAAATCGCCGTTGTCCTGCATTATTCCGTAAAATAAGCCGTTTCCCGACACCAAATAATCATTCGGTCTGAGAAATTCTCCGACCATTAATCTGTCTCCGCGATTACTCATATTTTTCTTCTTTTACTCCTTATCTTTCGACTAAAAATAAACTTGGATTGTTTAAGCGAAGCAAGAATAGCAAAGAAGAAATCAATCAGACATCGGCAATAATGCCTAATTTTTTATAGGTAGTATTGCCTATTTTTCGCGTTTAGATTTTGGTCTTATTGTTCAATGCAAAAGTTAAAAGCGCGTTTTTGCCTTTCAGATCGAGCTTGGAGGAAATGTTTGCGCGGTGATGATCGACGGTACGCGGACTGATAAAAAGTTCTTCGGCGATTTCTTTGGTAGTTTTTGAATTTGAAATCAGACGTAAAACGCGGCGTTCGGAAGCGGTCAAAGAATCAAGCGGCGAAGCTTGACCGTTTCGGCGATTGAGTAAAAATTCGGATAAGACGTGGCTGAAAAATCGTTTTCCTTTTGAAACTTCCTTAATGCAATTAACAATGTCGGTCGCCGCGCTGTCTTTGATGACAAAACCTTTCACGTCGGCATCGATCGCAGCGTTGAAAATCGCCTCGTCTTTATGCATTGTCAAAAATATCGGCAAAGTCGTTAAATTTTTATCTTGAATCGTTCGCGCAACGGTCAAACCGTCGATTTTCGGCATATCCGAATCGAGCACGACGATTTTTGGTTCGAGCCGTTCGATCTCGGCAAGCGCGATTTCGCCGTTGTCCGCCTCGCCGACAATTTTCATCGAAGAATCGCTTTCGATCACGGCACGAAGCCCGCGCCGAAAGATCGGATGATCGTCTGCGATCAGGATTTTTATTTCTTCATTCAACATTTTTTTCGACGGTTACAATTACTTTTGTGCCTTTGTTTTTCTCAGATTCGATGTAATATTCGCCTTTTAAGATTTTCACGCGTTCAGCAATTCCGCTCAAACCAAGACCGCTTTCGGGCGAACTTTTTGCGTTTTCAAAATCGAAACCTTTTCCGTCATCGCGGCAAATGAACTCGATTTTTTCATTTTTCAATTTCACAAAAACCTTTGAACTTCGGGCTTCGCTGTGTTTGACGACATTATTTACGCATTCCTGAACGACGCGGTAAAAAACGATTTCGTCCTCTTTATTGAAAAATCCGTCGATCTCGTCTATTTCATAAACAAACTCAATCGGTGCGGAATTTCCGATATTTTTCAACATATATCTGAGCGTGTTCGTCAATCCCAAACGCTCTAATTGATAAGGTCGCAAGTTGTGCGCGATCTCGCGGACTTCTTCGAGCGCGAGCGAAGTCGTTTCCGAAACTTCCGTCAAATATTCGCGCGCCGCGTCTTTTTCGGGAATCGAATTCAAACCGAACAACGCCCAATTTTTGATCGCAAGCAGATATTGTCCGAGCGAATCGTGCATTTCCGAAGCGATTCTTTTTCGCTCTTTTTCCTGCGAATCCAATAGTTTACGCGAAAATTCCTGTTGTAAAAACTGCCGCCGCCGAAGTTCGCGTTCGCGCAGTTTGAAGATCGTAAAAATTATAAAAATCGCAATTAATGAAGCTAACGCGACGAACCAAGTCTTTTTCCAAAACGGCGCGTAAACCGAAATATTCAATTTTGCGCCTTCTTCGTTCCAAACCCCA
>DAITPE010000630.1:0-3283 GCA_036833775.1 Pyrinomonadaceae bacterium
ATATTGGCATTCCTAATTTTTACTTTTACATTTAATACATTTGCTCAAGACGAAACAAAGGTTTCAAAAACTTGGGTTGTTCAAAAATACGATCTTGCAGTCACTTTGCCGACGGCGGAAAATGATCGAAATATAAATGTAAAAGCAAATCTCGATCTGAAAAATGCGGGAACTACGCCTGCCACGCGTTTGACTTTGCGAATCGCGCCGAATGCAGAAGTTTCTGCGGCGCGAGTAAACGGCGCGACCGCAGATTTTACGAAAGGTGAAGAAAAGATTGGAAGCGGAACTTTGCAGAGAATAATTTTGCGTCTTCCTTCGATCGCGCCAAACGCTGTGACGGCGGTTTCAATCGACTACAAATTAAATGTCAAAGAAAATTCGGGTTTGAATGCAATTTCGCCTGTCGGTTCGCAGTTTTTGCCGCTTTCTTTTTGGTATCCGACACCGAACAGTTGGTATTTCGGACGCGGCGGAGATTTTGCGCCGACGAAAATTCAAGTCAATGCGGTTAATGGAAACACGACAATTGCTTCGGGAATCGAAGCGAACGGAAGTTTTGATACGAAAATAAATGTTCAGCCGTTTTTCTTGACGGGAAGTTGGGACACGGCAAATGTCAACGGCGTTTCTATATATATGCCGAAAGGTGCGGACGCTGAAGCGCAAAAACGCGGTGCGGAATTGGCGAATTTAGCCGTCGAAGCAAAAACTTTTGCGGCTAATCTTCTGGGAAGTTTTTCGGATTCACCTTTGCGGATCGTTGCTGTTCGGCGCGGCGGCGGATTTTCTTTGGGCGGCGCGATTCTTTTGGACGAAAGCGTTTTCAATCGCCAAAAGCTCGACGCGCAGTCTGTTTTGAATGTTGCCGAAGCGATTGCAAAAATTAAATTAGGAAACGAAATTCAAACCGTCGGCGACGGTTACGGTGTGATTCGTGAAGGTTTGGCGCGATATGTTGCAACGCAGTTTATCGAAAGCAAATATGGAAAGGATATTGCCGATATGGAACGCTTGCGGCAAAGAACTGCTTACGCAGCAGTCGTAAAAAGAGATTCACCGCTCAATACGGTTTCGCCGCTCGACGATTATTATTACACTTCAAACGCGAACAAAGGCGCGATGATCTGGCGCGTTTTGGCGAAAAGAGTCGGACAAAACGAAGTTTTCAATATCATCAAAGAAAATTCAAAAGACGGAAATTTAGAACTTACGGAAATTCGTGCCGCATTTGCCGGACAAAAAGAATTTCTCGACGCTGAAATCGATCAGCTTACGGAAATGGATTTATTGGTCGGTTTACCGCGTATCGAAGGAACCGATACAAAAATTGCTTTGAGAAATACAGGCAGTTTTGATGCGACCGTCAATATTTCTGCAACGACCGTCAGCGGAAAAATATTAAACGCCCAATCAACCGTTCCTGCAAAAAACTTTGGCGAAGTTGTATTCAAAACTAGTGAGAAAATAGTCAGAGCTGAAATCGATAGTGACAAATATTATCCGCAAACGGATTACGCCAACGACATCGCACCGAAAATAATTGATGAAAGCGATGCGCTGCTTTACGTGAAAAGAGTCTTTGATAAACAGGATTTTGCGGCGGCAGAAAAAAATGCGCGAACCGTATTGCAAACTAATCCATTAAATGACGACGTTAGAATTTTGCTTGCCCGTTCGTTATTTCAACAAAATAAAGTTGCCGAAGCCGAAAAAGAATTTCGGACGGTTTTAGATGAAAAATTGCCGACCGCCAGAAGTTTGGCTTGGGCAAATCTCGGTTTAGGCGAAATTTCTGCTAAAAGCGGACAAAATGCAAATACAATTAAATATTTGGACGATGCCATCAAAGCAAATTCCGAATACGGCGCATCACTTGCCGCTCGGCAAGCTCGAAACAAACTGAATGTTTCATCTACTATAGAAGAAGGAATCAAAAACTATTTTACTCAATTCGACAAAACTGCCGTTTCAAACAGAAAAACCGAAGTCGAAGCAATTGTTCTATCCGGCGAGGTCAGTAAATTCGTGGCAGGTCTTTCAGGACAAACCGAACAATGGCAAACGCAAATTGTGAGAGTTGATAAAATCGACGCAAACAATGTCTGGGTGGAAACGAATTTGAATATAAAATTATTAAACCGCGATCCCGAAAGCGGAACAGCTATTTATCGTTTAACCAGAGCAGGAAACAATTGGAAGATCAGCGGAGTTGAAATATTTGAAGTACGGTAAAAAAATGAATAAAGAAAAAGTATCGGACGAAATTCTATTACGTGCACAGAAAATAAAGTTGCTGTTGATGGATTGTGACGGAGTTTTAACCGATGGCAGACTTTATTTTTCGGAAAAAGGTGAAGAACTGAAGGTTTTTCACGTCAGAGACGGTCAAGGTTTGGTCTCTTGGCATAAAGCCGGATTTAAGTCGGGAATAATTTCCGGTAGAATTTCTTCGATTGTTGAAAGACGTGCAAACGAATTAGGAATACATTTTATAAAGCAGGCTTCAAAAAATAAGATCGAAGATTTTGAAAAGATATTAATTGAAGCAAAGGTTTCAAATGAAGAAACCGCTTATGTCGGTGACGATCTTCCAGATATTGCCTTATTAAAGATTGTCGGATTGTCATTTGCAGTCGCGGATGCAGAACCGGAAGTTATACGTGCCGTACATTATAAAACCAATGCAAATGGCGGCTTAGGAGCAATTAGAGAAATAACTGATCTACTTCTACAATTGAAAAGTTAAATTAATTGCTGAAAGTTTGAGCACTGGCTTGACAAAGAGCCATTCGATGTAGAAAATACATATTTGCCTCTAACGAATTTAAGTAACGAAAAAGTTAATAAGTTATAAATTTGAAAAAGGCAGTTGACATTGAGAATCGATTCTGTATAATCAGTAGTTTCGCTCGTGAGTCTTAGTTCGGTTGCGAAAAGAGAATAACCGAAAGATGAAACGAGCAGTTGACAAAGGATTTTGATTCTATATAATCAGTAGTTTCGCTCGCAACGATTCGAGTTAAAGTCGAAAGAAAAAAAAGTTGTTGAGCGGTTGACAAAGAAATTTGATTCTGTATAATCAATAGTTTCGCCACTAACAAAACGGTGCGAAACGTAAAACAAAAAATTGATGTTTGAAAACTAGATATGCGTGTCCATGTGTTAATTCGTATATAAATACAAAAATAAATGAACTAGGAAATACTAACGAGAGTTTGATCCTGGCTCAGAATCAACGCTGGCGGCGTGCCTCAGACATGCAAGTCGAACGATTAAGACT
>DAITPE010000631.1:0-3274 GCA_036833775.1 Pyrinomonadaceae bacterium
TAAAAATTGAAGCCGCCGCGATCGAGCGTGAAAAGAAACGTGCCGAGCTTTCCGCGCAAAACAATGAAACATCGTTACTTAAATCCGTGACAAACGAAGCGATGGAAAATCACAACGAAACTTTGAATCAAATGCCCGAAACGATTTATCCGCAAGGGTTTGCAAACGGAAAATCAACGGAAACAAAGGATAAAAGAGAAAGGAAAAAAGATCATCAAAAGGAAGAGCATCCATTTGCCAATCGGAAGCCGATTTCTGAAGTTTTGCAGGATATTTACGACAGAAACAATTGATTTGTTTTAATTTTAGCTTTCCAAAATCAAGCATCCAAGCCGAAAAATTTTCTGATCGAGCCGAAAACACTTTTGGCTTTTTCCGTTTCGATGATGTTTGCTTCGGTTTTTTCGGTCATTAAAAGTTTTCTGCGTTGATCGATAATTTCACAAATCGAAGTAACTAAATCGGGATTAGTTTCAAAGATCGGCTTTAAAGCTTTCTTTTTGATCTGAAAAACCTCGGTTTCTTCTTCTGCGACCACATTTGCAGAACGCGGTTGCCCGGTCAAAAGACTCATTTCACCGAAAAAGTCGTTTTCGCGCAGATTGTTAATAGTTTTCGGCTGACCGTGTTCCATCAATTGAACTTTGACCGCGCCGCGATGGATGACGAACATCGAATGTCCTTCTTGACCTTTTTTCACGATCGTTTCACCGGGCGCGTAAACTCTTGCAGTTGTTCCTTTTGCGAGTTTTAAGGTTTCATCATCAGAAAGCGGAGCAAAGATCGGAATCGCGCTTAGTCTTTCAAAGATCGTATTGTTCGTTTCGACAAATACTGAGTCTTGCGGTTTGGTTTCAACGTGAATCGTCCGCGTTGGATATGAAAATTCGATGTGTTCTCTCTGTAACGCATACCAAATTCTTTGACGGATCAATGCATTCGTGTCGTGAATTTTAGAATAATCTTCAAGCCAATATTTCGCTTCCCATTCAATGCCGCTGTCGCCGAGATTACGGATTCTGATATTCGGACGAATTTTCGGTGAGACATTTTCAACTTGGCGAACGGCTTCACGAACGACTTGAATCGTCTTCGCAGGTGAATGTGAATAAAGTGTACTGAACAATACGATGTCGGCATTCAAATTATCCTTTGGCGAAACTTCGATCGTTTCTTTTCCGAGAACGCTGTTGCTGATGAGCAAAAGTTTGTTTTGAAATGTGCGAATTCTCACGCCGCGCCACGAAACCGCCTCGACAACGCCCATTCCGCGATTTGAAATATTTATCACGTCGCCGACTTGAAAAGGCTGATCGGCTTGCATAGCGATTCCGGCAAAAAGATTTCCGAGCGTGTCTTGAAGCGCAAGACCGATCACGATACCTAAGATCGTCGAGGTCGTAAAAAGCGCGGCAAGATCGACCTTTGGATATTGCGATTTAAAGATGATAAAAAATGCGACGATGTAAATAATGATCGAAAAAACCGACCACAAAAGCGAGGAGATTTCGTTTTGCTGTGAATTTCTGAATGCACCGCGAAAGATCAGAAAATTCAAAAATCTGATCGTGGTGACGACTAAACCCATCCAAATCAGTATTTTGACGATATGAAAGAAGTTTGTGAGCAAATAAAAAAATGTCTCGCCGCCTTCGCTGGCAGGTTTTAATATTTCGCCCTCGGTCGAAAGTTGTAAATTGAAATAATCCAGAATATATGTTCGAAGAATTGATTCAAACATCGGGAAAAGAATGAGAATAAGGCTCAATATTCCGGCAGAAAAAATAAAAAGGACGGATTTTTTACGGAGTTCCGAAGCAAACATAAGAAATTTACGGCTTAAACATATCAATAATCGTATTTGCAATCAACATCAGAGATAGAGCCGAAACAATAAACGTCATAATCCAAGCCGCAATCTTAAAAGCCAAGTTGTTCGCGTATGCGCCCATAATTTCACGATTGCTCGAAAGCGTAACGATCGCAAACAGCAAAACAGGCAATAAAACGCCGTTAATTGTTTGGGTAAACAGAAGTAATTTGATCTGCGGAATATTCGGAACGAGCGCAACTACCACACCAATCACGATCAAGCTCGTAAAAATGCCGAGAAAGATCGGCGCTTCGCGGAATGAACGCGAAAGTCCTTTTTCAAATCCGAGTGCTTCGCTTAAGCTGTAAGCGGTTGCCAGCGGTAAAACGCCCATTGCCAGCATTGCCGCGCCGAAAAGTCCGACTCCGAAAAGATATTTTGCATAAACTCCGGCGATCGGTTCGAGCGAACGCGCGGCGGTCGCGGCTGAATCGAGTTCGGTAATTCCTTGTTGATTAAGCGTTGCGGCAGTTGAAATGACGATAAAAGCGGCGATCATACAGGCGAAAACCGTTCCCGTGATCGCATCCACACGAACTAAAGTTAAATCTTCTTCCTGCATTCCTTTTTCGACCACGGAAGATTGCACAAAGACCTGCATAAATGGCGTTACCGTCGTTCCGATCAATGCCATTACCGTAAATAAATAAGCAGAATCGGTTTTAAAGCTCGGTTTGACGAATTCGACGGCAACTTGCGACCAGTCCGGTTTTGCCAAAAAAGCCGAAATTATATAGCCGAAAAAGACGAGCGACATTGCCAGAAAAACTTGTTCGACACGTTTTTGCGTGCCTTTGACGACTAGCCACCAAATCAATCCGGCGGTTACAGGAACCGTAAAATAACGAGGAATTCCGAAAAGTTCCGAAGCTTGGGCAATGCCGACAAATTCAGAAATGATAATTCCCGTATTTGCGATCAAAAGTGCGAGCATTACGAGCGAAGTCCAGCGAACGCCGAACTGTTCGCGGATAAGATCAGCCAAACCTTTTCCGGTAACAACGCCCATTCGCACACACATTTCCTGCACGATAATCAAACTAATCGTCATGGGAATGAATGTCCAAAGAAGTGTATATCCGTAACTTGCTCCGGCGGTTGAATAAGTTGCAATTCCGCTGGCATCGTTTCCGGCATTTGCGGCAATGATTCCCGGACCTAAGACTGCGAGATATGCAAAAAAGCGGTAATTAGATATATTTCGACGGATGCGCGAGGGAAAGCGCACGAATTTCTGGACGTAATTTCCGAGTGAAAATCGCGGTAAATTCATTGATTCTACTACTATCGCCGTCGTTCATAAGAAAACTGATTTTAATATAACTTTTAAAGATGGAAGTTGAAAGTTTGAGAATGAAATATATTTTGAAAGAAAAAAAGAAAGAATTGCCGTTATAAAAT
>DAITPE010000632.1:0-3272 GCA_036833775.1 Pyrinomonadaceae bacterium
CTTTCCCGCTTCCTTTGAGAAAAAGCTGTTCGGTCAATTGATCATACAAAATTTCGACTTCATCCGGTAAAACCTTGCTTTCAAAAGGCTTTACTATTACCGAATAAGTTGCTTTTCCGGTTTTTGCTTCAAACAAAACGATATTTTCAACAGGATTATCTTTGAAAACATTTTCAGTTTTTGATGGAAATTCGATCTCAAATGCATTTTCGGGCGACGAATATTTGTTCCAAAGTTCAGGCTTGTCTTCATTGATATTTTTCGGGTCTTTGCCCAAATCGGTTTTCACCAAAACTTCGGCACGAATAGGTTTTGGTTTTATCGTTTTCTTCTTTCTTGTTTGTGCAAATGCTGTGTTTTGACCGCAGGTAAATAAGCAAAAAATAACGGCAAGAAAAAAAAGTAACTTTCGAGGTTTCATAAGGTTTTAATAAAAGAATGTGTAGTTAGAATACAGTTTTAACTACACATTATTCGATTATTTGAAAAGAGTCAAAATATTTTTGAGCAATTTCCAATTGGTTTTCATCTAACTTGCCTTTTTTGGTATTAAGCGTAATTTTGTCATAAAAAGACACATCTAAATGATATGCAATTTTGCCCGCAACAAAATGCTGTGAGGTTGATTGAAAAATTGTGTCAGGACCTTGAATTCCTCTTTTCCCTTTATGTTTTAAGTTAATTTCCTGATTCGCCGCAGTGCCGTAACTATCCAAAGAATCGAAAAATCTTTGTTCATTTTCCACTGCATTATCAGAAACATTCCATTCCATACTGTGAATATGAAATAAAACTCCACCGTTTCTGCAAGTTAGAAATCCATCTTTCGATTTTTTATCGTAATTGATTGAAAAATAATCTAAAGTCGAATTTTTTTGAGGACATTGAACCAAATAACCCTGTTCGTTGAACCTAACTTCCTTCCAAACCAAGTCAGTTGAGGTTTTAACACAACCGACTTGGATGAAAATCAATATTGAGAATAAAAATATAGCTTTTTGTCTGAACATAGATTGAATTTTACTTCAATCTCGCTCCAATATCCACATTTTCCAAAAATGTTGCGACCGCAGGTTTTTCGCCCGTTCCGTCTTCGAGTGAAGCGGCGCAGATCATTCCTTGCGATTCCAAACCGCGCATCATTCGCGGTTTCAGATTGGAAACAACCACGACTTTGCGACCGATCAGGCTTTCGGGTTCGTAATATTCCGCCAAACCTGCAAGGATTTGACGCGGTTTTTCTTCGCCGAGATCGATCTCGAAACGCAAAAGTTTGTCGGCTTTCGGTATTCGTTCGCAAACTTTTACTTCGCCGATCTTTAATTCTACTTTATAAAAATCGTCGATCGTGATGAATTGTTCGTCGTTCGTAGTTAGTTGTTCGTTGTTCGTTGCTTCTGTGTTTACAGGTTTCACTTCGATTTCTTTTGATTGTTCACCTGCAACATTTCCTTGTTGTATTTCGCTCATAACTTTCTTTTTATCAATTTGCGGAAAGACAGGCTTGGTTTCGCCGATATTTGTATCCGCTTGGAGTTCTCCGTATTTTAAGTTTTCAGGATTAATTGTTGAAATATCATCGCTTAATCCGAGTTGTTGATAGATATTTTTGGTCGCTTCGGGCATCACGGGATAAAGCAAAACCGAAAGCCAGCGCAGAGTTTCGACGGCGCGGTAAAGAACGGCGTTGAGCGTTTCGGCTTGATTTTCGTCTTTTATCAATTCCCAAGGCTTTGCGTCCGAAATCATTTTATCAATCCGCGCAATCACTGCCCAAAGCAGTTCCAAACCTTGCGAAAACTCGTAATTATCGAATCTTCTAACAAATTCGTTTCGCGCGTTTTCAAGAACAGAAACGAGTTCTTGTTCATCCGCGTTGATTCCGGCGCGTTTCGCGTTTAGATAATTCGATTCCTGAATTTTTCCACTCGGAATTTTTCCGTCACGATATTTGGTGATCATCGAAAGTGTGCGCGACGATAAATTTCCCAAACCTTTAGCAAGATCGGCGTTGGCGCGATCGATCAGATTTTCGTAGCCGAATTTTCCATCCTGCCCGAAAACCATTTCGCGCAGAACAAAATAACGCACATCATCAACCGAAAAATATTTTTGCAAAACTTCAATTTCGATCACATTTCCGAGCGTTTTGCCCATCTTTCGCCCATCAGCATCGAGCCACATTCCGTGCGCGTAAACCGTTTCGGGCAATGTAATATTCGCAGCGAGCAAAAACGCCCACCAATAAACCGTATGAAAACGCAGAATGTCTTTCCCGACAAGATGCGTGACGTTTTGCCAGTATTTATCGAAACCTGTTTTTTCAGAATTTCCGTAACCGATTGCCGTAATGTAGTTTGAAAGCGCGTCGAGCCAAACATACATAACGTGATTTTCGTCGTCAGGCACGGGAACGCCCCAGTTTACCGATTTCTTTTCGCGCGAAATCGAAAGGTCTTGCAAACCGCTTTTGATAAATGAAACGACTTCATTGCGCCGCGCTTCGGGACGAATCCGATTCGGTTTTTCTTCGATTATTCTTAAAAGTTCGTCGCCGTAATCGGAAAGACGGAAAAAGTAACTTTCTTCGGATACTTTATCGAGTGGTCTTTCGTGAATTTTGCAAAGCGGGATTTCCGAACCTTCGACCGTGTAATATTCGTCTTCCAATTTAAAAGCCGCACACGGCGCACAAAACCAGCCTTCGTAAAAACCCTTGTAAATATTGTCGTTTCCATTCGGAGTTTTGTTTTTGGCAATTTCGCGCCAAAGATTTTGAACGCCTTCGTAATGAAATTTTTCGGTCGTCCGCATAAAAATGTCGTAACCGCCGTTTTCGGTGTTCAGACCGAATTCGGCAAACATTTTCTTGAGTTCGCCCGCAATATAATCGACCTGTTCCTGCGGAGTTTTGCCGTTGTTCTTGGCGGCGCGTTGAATATTGATGCCGTGTTCGTCCGTTCCCGTCAGAAAATAAGTTTCAAAACCGCGTTGTTTTTTATGCCTTTGAATTACGTCGGCAACGATCGTCGTGTAAAGATGACCGAGATGCGGCAAAGAATTGGCGTAATAGATCGGCGTTGTAATGTAAAAATTCTTCATATTCCAAAATATAAAAGTTTAGCCTTTAAAGAGTTTTTTTTCTAGAAACTAAAATACAATTTGTCAGTCAGTGAAATCTGAAGGAATTTTTAACGGAATTGAGCTTATAAGATTCCAAATAAACGCAGAATAAACATCAAAAAAAAGTCAAATAATTTAATTTTCATTAT
>DAITPE010000633.1:0-3251 GCA_036833775.1 Pyrinomonadaceae bacterium
ATTGAAAAAATCCACGTTTTGCCGCCTGAAAAGCAAGCAAAAGTTTTAGAATATGTTGAAGAAATCGAAGTCGAAGGATTAGAAAATAATGTTCAGCTCGATTCAAAAGAAGAAGAAAGACGCAAAAAATTGATGCGATTTGTCGGAATTGCGAGTAGCAAAACGGGCGATATTTCAGAAAGGGTTGACGAAATTTTAGCCGAAGGAATAAATAAACAAGAAGGTTGGAGTTTGCCTTAAATGAAAAATTCGTTGATCGATACGGGTTATTTATTTGCGGTTTTTGATGAGAAAGACTCACATCATCAAAGTTGCCGTAAAATTTTCGAACGAGAAATCGTTACGGCAATTTTACCCGATGTTGTGATTCCCGAAATTGCTTATTTGATTCTGCGGGAATTAAATGTGAAAACTCTCGTAGAATTTTTGAGAGCGATCGCCGAAGGTGAATATTTAATTGTCCGCACTACCGCCGATGATTTAAACCGCGCCGCCGAAATTCTTGAAAAATTTAACGATAACAACATTGACTTAGTTGACGCTTGCATCGTGGCGATTGCCGAAAGACTTGGAATTGAAAAGATTTTAACGATTGATCGCAGACATTTTTCGGTTTTCAAGCCGATTCATTGCGAAAGTTTTAAATTGTTACCCGAATGAAAAATCTAATCTACATCGGCGGATTTTATTGTTTGGCGTTTGCGGTTTTTCATTTGGCGTTTTGGAAGTTGTTTGATTGGAAACGCGAGTTGCCGAAATTGAAAGCCGTCAATCGCGGTGTGATGCAGGTTTTGAATCTGCGTTTGACGTATGTTTTTTTCGTCGTCGCGTTTATTTCGTTTTTCTACGCGGACGAGCTTTTAACGACGAGTTTAGGAAAAGCGATCTTGGCGGCGGTTAGTTTGTTTGCTTTGATGCGTGCGGTCGAACAGTTGATATTTTGGAAGATCGAAAAGATCGGCGCGGTGTTTTTCGTGCTGTTTTTGCTCGGCGCGAGCCTTTACGCGATTCCTTTATTTTTATGAAAGATTACCCGATAACGCCTGCAATTCGAGTTTTACGCGAGAAAAAAATTGAATTCGAGCCGTTCGTTTTCGATTACGTCGAAAAAGGCGGCACGAAACATTCGGCGGAAGTTTTGAATGTGGACGAACACGCGGTCGTGAAAACTTTGATCTTTGAAACGAACGAAAAGAAAGCTTTGATCGTTTTGCAACACGGCGATTTGCAGGTTTCGACGAAAGAGCTTGCGCGAATTTTGAAAGTAAAAAACATTGCGCCTGTCGCGCCCGAAAAAGCGAACAAACTCACGGGTTATCTCGTCGGCGGAACTTCGCCTTTCGGGACGAAAACGAAAATGCCCGTTTACCTCGAAAAAACAATCTTCAAACTCGAAAAGATTTACATAAACGGCGGAAAACGCGGGTTTTTGGTCGCAATTTCGCCGCAAGTTTTGAAGGAAGTCTTCGCGGTCGAAGAAGTCGAGGTCGGAATATAAAGCGAGTCTGTTTGTGAATCTCGCAAAGTTTTTATGAAGATTCACCAACTTTTTATGAATCTCACATTTTATTTGCGAGTTTTATAGAAAAAAAGCGTTGAGAAATTTTTCTTCAACGCTTTTTTTAGAATTGATAAGATTTGAGCTTTACAAAAGCCTAATTTTTCCCTTCGTAAACGTCTTTTTTGCTGAAACCGCTCTTTTTCACTTTTCTCAAAGCCGTGCGCAGATCGCTGTCGGCTTTCGTGAAAATTCGGCGGAGTTTTTGTTCCGGTCGCGCTTGAAAATACGTGACGTGCGTCGTTTCGTAGCCGTTCGGCGAATGCGGCGAGAAATAATAATTGGAAACGCAGCAGCGCGTGCCGTCAACCTTTACTTCGTTGACCGAATGATAAGATTTATCGTTCGTCGCCATCAAAACAAGGCGATTGAAAAGGCTCGGAATTTCGACGGGTTTGGTTACTTCAACGTCCCAAAGTTCGAGATTTCCGCCGTTTTCCGGTTTCCAATCGGGCGTGATGTAGTAAAGCAGATTCAAAACGCGGTAATTTTCCTGTTCGCCGTCGTGCGAATTGTCGAGATGCGGTTGGAGGAAATGTCCTTTCGCCATCGCGCTCAAACCGCCCGCGTAAAGATGCGGATCGCCTTTCGCGTCTTCGATTCCGGTCAATTCGGCAACTTTTTGAATGACGCGTTCGTCCTGAAAAGCAAAAGTAATGTCGGAAACGAGCGGTTCGAATTTTTCGAGCGATTTCGACGTAAATTTCTTTTCGCGAAAACTGTCGAGCAGACGCATTTCGTCGGGATTCGGAAAAGCGGCGTAAATTTTTCGCGCGATTTCTTCAGGCAAAAGCTCGTCGATCGCCGTAAAACGCGTCGGCAAACCTTTATCTTTTGCAAAATCGGCGCGAATTTTTTCCGCATCGCGCTCTAATCTTTCAAGTATTAATCGAATCAGTTCTTCTTTCATAAATCTCGTAAATTGTTTAGTTTTTTTTATCGCCGGAATTGTCTAAATTTTAGTCTGAATGAAGGAAAACGACAACAACGGAAAATAAAAACTGACCAAACGCGGATTCCGTTCGTCTAATAATTTGACTGAAAATTTTCAGAGGATTTATAAACAAGAGGTAAGTAATAATGGATAGAAGATTTTTTTTGAAATCGAGCGGAATAACCTTGGCGAGTTTCGGATTGATGGCGGCGGCACCGGAATTTCTGCATCAATTTGCAAACGCTCAAGTCAGTAAAAACACTTTCGGCAAGAAAAAAGTTTTGGTCACGATCTTTCAACGCGGCGCGGTTGACGGTTTGAATATGGTCGTGCCTTTCGGCGATGACAATTATTATAGTTTGCGCCGTACGATCGCCATCGGTTCGCCGAAAAAAGAAGACGGCGCGGTCGATCTCGACGGTCATTTCGGACTTCATCCGGCATTGAAACCGCTCGAAAATTTCTGGAAATCAAAGCAGTTAGCCGTGATTCATTCGGCAGGCTCGCCCGACAATACACGTTCGCATTTCGACGCGCAGGATTATATGGAATCGGCAACTCCGGGTATCAAATCGACGCGCGACGGCTGGCTTAATCGCGTGCTTCAAGCGAAAACCGACAAAGATTCGTCGCCGTTTCGCGCCGTTTCGATGACTTCAAATTTGCCGCGTTCGCTTTACGGTCGCGCTCCGTCGGTTTCGATGACGAATCTTTCCGATTTCGCGATCAAAGCAGGCGTTTATACGCAAAGCGTCCAAG
>DAITPE010000634.1:0-3239 GCA_036833775.1 Pyrinomonadaceae bacterium
AACGCCGTTCATAAGCCATCTGCCGCCAGCGTTTGGCGTGACGGTTTTCCGAAGAAAAAAACGAATCGCCGTTGTTTGAATATTTGACTTGTAAGAGTTTTTTGTCGTATTCGGCGCGTTCTTTCGGGTTTCCCAAAATTTCGTAAGCCTTTGCGATCTTTGAAAATTCGAGTGCTTTTGCTTCGTCGCCGCCGTTTACGTCAGGATGATGTTTACGCGCAAGTTTACGATACGCCGACTTTATTTCGGTGTTTGAAGCCTTCTGTGAAACCTTCAGAATTTCGTAATAATTAAGCATTACAAAGAGTTAATTTTTATTTTGGAGAGCTGTTTGTTCAAGCGCGTATTTCAATACCTGAAAGGCAAGAAAATTATAACACAAATCATTTTGCGTCTTGAACCGAAAATTGCAAGGTTTTGAATAAAATTGCCGAAAAAATAATTTCGGGGTGAGGAATTTTTAGTAAATATTTTCAATCATCCAAATTGTCAACTACTAAACTTATCGGATTTGCGCCGGAAATCTTGACCGCATCGATCACTTTTGCAACGCTTCCGTAATCGATTCCTTTCGGAGCTTTGATAAAGACGGTTTTTTCGATCTTTTCGTCTTCCGAAAGTGCATTGTTCAAAGCCGCTTCATCCGAATAGATTTGATTCTTTTTTCTTTCAAGAAAAACTGCTTGCAGTTCGCCGATAAGTTTTTCGGCGTTTTCAGCCGTGCCGAGTTCGATTTTCCCGTTCAGCTTCAAGCTCGCGTCACGATTCAGCGTGACGACCAAACTATACGGATTTTCACGAATGTCCTTCAAACTTTCGACGGGCTTTTGCGGGATTCTGGTTTTGAAATCTGAAGGTTTCAGCGGCGAAACGACCATAAAAATTATCAGTAGAACGAGCAGGACATCGATCAGCGGAGTAACATTGATATTCGGTTTTGTCATAAATTTCTCCTTTCCAAATTAAAAATCTGCTGAATTAGACACCGCAATTAAAAAATTGTTCCGGTAATTTGAAAAATATTCGGCAAAAATTAGAATGAAATAGAGTCTAAAATTTGTCCGAAGTTAAATTCAGCATTTATTTCTATTTAAAGCGTCAAATTAACAAGCATTTACCCCCGAATGTGTTTGACTGAAATGTTGAGCAATTGGAAATCAAATTAATTTAAAAAACCAGAAGGAGCAAAAGTAATATGCCAATCATAGTTGGAATTGACGGCACAGGCGGCGGTGCTTTGCCGACGGCGGCGCGTGACCGCCGTTATGACGAAGATTTTAAGAACAGTTTCGTTAAGAAGATTTGTAAACCTGCCCCAAACTCGAAATATTTTCGCGGTCCCGTCACCTTCGGCGGCGGCTTGATGGACGCGATCGCCGGCGGCTATCGTTTTGTGATGGACAGACGCAAGGTCGTCGGCGATGATATGCCTGTATTGCTGACGGGTTACAGCCGCGGTGCGGCAGGCGCGGTCTGTATCGCCAAAAGATTGAACGATTCCGGCGTAAAGGTTCGCGCATTGATGCTTTTCGACTGCGTTGACCGTCACATCGGCATCGATGCCAGCGTGATCCCGCGCAATGTCGAACACGTTTGCCACGTCGTCCGCGATCCGCTTTCCGAATCGCGCGAAAGCTTCAGCAACGACGGTTTGAAATATTACCCGCCGACCGATTTCCCCGCCGCATATTCGTTTATGTGCACACACGGCGGAATGGGCGGCACGCCTTGGAAAGTCCCGAATGGCTCAAGCCCGACCGATTTTATCGACGAAGGTTTTCCTGACGGAATGACGAAAATTACTTACCGACAAGACGAATTCGTCTCGCAAAGCGTCTGGACTTTCGTCAAACCGTTCTTGAAAACACACGGATTTATCACCGAATAAAATTAAACGGAAAAGAGCAGTTCATCTGCTCTTTTTTTTGCCAAAAAACGTCGAACAAACTTCAGTTTGTTCTTCATTCTCAACGAATCGAAACCCTTATTCAAAACAATTCAGCATTTATCAGTTTAATGACAAACTGAAGTTTGTCAGACCTTTTCAAAAAAATGTAGATTTTTACAGCCGAATACGGTTAAAATGATTCATCGACTTTTTGCGGAGAAAATTTATGCGAAAATATTTCATCAGAATCGGACTTTTTGTTTTGAGTTTTGCTTTCGGCATCAGCCTTGTCGCACTTTTGAATTACATATACATAACCAAACAAACTCCTGAATCAATCGTGGAAAATCAGCCGATTAAAAAAGGTGTCGAAGGAATTAAACTCGATTTTATAAAGTT
This sequence comes from Pyrinomonadaceae bacterium, assembly GCA_036833775.1. Lineage (GTDB taxonomy): Bacteria > Acidobacteriota > Blastocatellia > Pyrinomonadales > Pyrinomonadaceae > JAJQRF01. The sequence goes on from DAITPE010000634.1 coordinate 2,288, forward strand.
TACAGAAAGCAAAAACGGGATTGCCGCTCAATATGAAATCACCAATCTGACCGATCAAAGTTATTATTTTCGCATTTGGAAAGGTGACGAATCTGCGCTTACTGAATATAAAATTGACGGTGTGAAGGACGATAGATTCCGTTGTGAAAGAGGTGTTAAAACAATCGAAATAGGTCCTTACGAAACCCGTACAATCGTAACTTCGGAATTGAGTGATTATTGGAAAAAAGGAAAAACACTGGAAGTCGGATTTAGTTTTGCCAATTCTCCAAAGGATATTCAAACCGTTTGGAGTAAGTCCTTGGATATTCCAAAGGAAATTGAAAAGAAATTGATTGCCGAACAAAAAGAAAATATTTTAAACCGATAAAATAATTCCTTGAAAACAATTCGGTTCAATCTTATATCAAAAAAAGCGGATTAAAATTTCCGCTTTTTTCTTTTTACAATTCGATTTACCAAAATCGCGAAATCGTGTAATATATCGCCGAAGTCAAATTTAATTATTCCAACATTTAACATAATACTGAATAAAAACGGTTGAAAATCGAAGCGCAAAAATTGGAGTGCAGGCATCCCTGCCTGCACGACGTTCGAGGTTTTACGAAGAACGGCGATACGTTTAGCGATTTCAAACTTGCAGATAACTAACGGAATTTGAGTATTCTTGCGCGTCGCGCTCGAACACTCAAAGCAGGCAGAGATGCCTGCGCTCCGACTTCAAACCGGAATGTTTAAATGTTGCTGTGTAAAAGTAAATGAGCGAAAAAAATGTCGGTCGGCGCGGTTTGTGGGAGCTTGGCGGAGTTGCGGTTTTAATATTGATTCTCGGTTTGCAGTTGTTTCTGACGGTCAGGCAACAGTCGCAAACGTGGGATGAAGCCGATCATATTTTTGCGGGTTATATGTCTTTGAAAACGGCGGATTACGGTTTGAATCCCGAACATCCGCC
>DAITPE010000635.1:0-3226 GCA_036833775.1 Pyrinomonadaceae bacterium
AGCGCGAACCCGAAAAACGCATCGATCCGAAAATGATCTTCGCGGAAGCAAAATCCGTCGTCGTCGTTGCGCTCAATTATTTTACGCCGCACGAACACGCCGAATCGGACGAAAAAGGCAAGATTTCACGCTATGCTTGGGGCGACGATTATCACGATGTCGTCAAGGAAAAACTGCGTGAACTGCTTGCTTGGATAAAATCCGAAAACGCGGAAGCGGACGGAAAAGTTTGCGTCGATACTGCGCCGATGATGGACAAAGCTTGGGCGGTTCGCGCCGGAATCGGATGGTTGGGAAAACATTCGAACGTCATCACGAAAGAATTCGGTTCGTGGTTTTTTATCGGCGAAATTATTTTGAATTTGGAATTGGAATACGACGAGGAAATCGTTCCGAATCATTGCGGAAACTGCACGGCGTGTCTCGATGCCTGCCCGACACAGGCGATCGTCGCGCCGTTTATAGTTGACTCGAACGCTTGTTTATCTTACGCTACTATCGAACTGCGTTCTTCAGAACTTCTGCCCGATATAAAAAATAATCTGAACGGTTGGCTTTACGGCTGCGATATTTGCCAAGATGTTTGTCCGTGGAATCGTTTTGAAACGCCGACCGAAGAACCGAGATTCGAACCGCGAAACGGAGAAACGTCAGCCGATTTAGACGAAATCCTTGCATTTACTCCTGAAAAATATGCCGAAAGATTTCGTCGAAGTGCGATCAAACGCGCAAAATTAAGCGGTTTACAGAGAAATGCAAAAGCATTGAAAAAATCTCGACAAGATTAATTTTTCTTGGCTAAAATAATACAAATGAAAAATCTGCGTAGAAATATTTTAATTTTAACGGTCGGCGCAATATTCCTTTCTTTCGGAATGATCGGGCAAAGCACCGACGCGCAAACAAAAACTTCCGCAAAAGCTACGCCAACGCCGAAAAAGACTTCGACGACGAGCAGTAAATCGGTTAAACCGACTCCGAAAACAACTGCAAAGGCAACGCCGAAAGCAACTCCAAAAACAACGCCGAAACCGTCAACGACCGCGAAAGCAACGCCGAAACCGACCCCGAAAGTTACGCCGAAACCTGCGGAAACGCCGCAAGTGATCGTTTCGGCAACTTCGGCGCGCGTTCGCACAAATCCCGACACGGCATCGGATACGATTCAATTTGCAAAGCTCGGCTCGATCTTTCCGCTCGCGGGACAAAACGACAAATGGTATGAAATCAAACTAAACGGCGACAAAACCGGATTTATTTCAAAAACCATTTCACAGCCTTTTACAAACGCGAAACGCACCGAAATTTATCAAAAACTCGCCGATAAATATTTAAAGCAAACAACGATCGATTTTACGACCGCTTCGCAGACCTTCGATTTTCTGACGGCGGCGGCAAAGGAAATAAAACCCGACAAAACGCTCGCGGATTTTCAACTTAAACGTTTGCAGGCTTTGGCGATCACGCTGAAAAAAGTTCCGTTCGGCAAGCAGGAACAAAGTCCGTATAAAGAGTTTCTGAAAACGAACGAAAAGGAAGTCGTTTACAGCGAACCTGCGGGTGAATGGTATGTCGTTTCGAGCGCGTATTGGGATTTGCACGAAAAATATAAATCCACGCCGATCGGCGAAGAGATCGCGTGGCAAGCGGCGCAAAATCCGATTCCGGGCGAATGCGAAGGCTATATAAATTGCTATTTATACTTGCTTCGCGTGACCGATGCCGAATATTTAAATTTTTATCCGAACGGAAAATACAGCAAACAAGCTTTGCGAAATGTAACGAATCTGCTCGAACCGATTGCCGCCGATGCAAACGAAAAAGCCGTTTACACATCAGCCACGGACACGAGCGACCGCGCCGATTTCAACCGTTATTTGACCGAACTCCGCGCCATCGTCGCCAAAACGCCGTTCATCGAAAAATCGAAACCACTCGCGCAGATCAAGCAAATCGCCGAAGGACATCGTTAAGATGAAAGGGTGAAGAAGTAAAAAGGTGAAGAGGTGATTTTTTCACTTTTTCACCTTTTTACTTCTTCACCCTTTTCCCTTTCACCTTTTCACCTCTTCACCCTTTCATTCATTTCGCGTTATCATAAACGTATGCTTCTCCGCGATGCTCACAATCGAATTATCCGCGATTTGCGCGTTTCTTTGACGGATCGGTGCAATTTCCGCTGTTTTTATTGTTTGCCGAACGGCGAACCGCCGATGGCGCGGAAAGAAACGATTCTGACCTTTGAAGAGATCGTCGAAATCTGCGAAATTTTTGTGTCTTTGGGAATCGAAAAGATTCGCTTAACCGGCGGCGAACCGCTTCTCAGAAAAGACGTTGAAAGTCTCGTCGAAAAACTTTCCAAACTCAAAATCCCAAATCCCAAATCCCAAATCCCAAATTCCCAACTGAAGGATTTGGCTTTGACGACGAACGGATTTTCGCTCGAAAAACGCGCCAAAAATCTCAAAAAACTCGGACTCGACCGCGTGACGATCTCGCTTGATTCATTAAAAAAAGAGAATTTCAAAAAAATCACGGGCGTTGATAAATTGGACGAAGTTCTGACGGCGATCGAAGCGGCGAAACGTGCAAAGCTCGAACCGATTCGCGTGAATGCCGTGATCGTGCGCGGTTGGAACGATGACGAAGTTGTTGATCTGGCGAAATTTGCGCGTGAAAACGATATTTCTATGCGGTTTATCGAATATATGCCGCTCGATTCGGCGCACGAATGGAACAAAAATCTGGTCGTTTCGGGCAAAGAAATTCGTGAAAAAATCGCGGAAGTTTTTCCGCTTCGATTAAAAGAAACATCACGCGGCGCGGAAACGGCTTGGAAATACGCGTTTGCCGACGGCGCAAAAGGCGAGATCGGAATCATCGCGCCGGTCACGGAAATGTTTTGCGGCGCGTGTTCGCGCATTCGTTTGACGGCTGACGGGCAAATCCGAACGTGTCTGTTTTCGACCGCAGAACACAATCTGCGCGACGTTTTGCGAAGCGGCGCAACGCGCGAAGAAATCGTCGAATTTATCCGAAATGTCGTCTTGAAAAAAGAAGCAAGCCACGCAATCAACGGCAAAGATTTCGCGCCTGCGTCGCGTTCAATGAGCTTTATCGGCGGTTAGATATTTTGTAGAATTCTTACTTTTCAACGAATTAAGTAATCGGAAAAATTATAAAAGTGCGCTTGGAGTCGCGCCTTTAGGCGGCTTTTCGCTTGTGT
>DAITPE010000636.1:0-3221 GCA_036833775.1 Pyrinomonadaceae bacterium
AATTTGGATTGCTGATTGATCACGGTGCGCTGCGCCGTATCAGCCAAATCAACATTTTCATAGGTTTCTTCGATCGCAAGTTTCGGACATTTTAGTATCAGGTTCACACTGCGGACTCCGGTAACGTTGAGGTCGGTAATTTCCGCAGAAATTACGATAGAATTCGACGGATATTTCGCATCGAATTTAAACGTCGGAACAGCCGGAGTTGCGCGATTGTTTCTCGTCGCTGTGGCAAGCGTCGAACCCGTACCTGCCGCTCGGACGACGACCATTTGCTTTCCGCCGAAATGATTAAAAAACACGAACGCGGCATCGGCTAAATACGGCACCTCATGAACGGGTCCGAAGGTTCGCAAGAATTCTTGATAACTCGTAATTACTTTACGAACGCCCGATAGTCCCCAAGACGCATAGCCGATGGCAAAAAGCGTCGAACTCGGCTGACGCACGATCGGACGTGCAACCTGTCCTGAATTTACGATGGCTGTTACGCCGGGTAAAGTGTTTTCGATCGTTAAACTCATTATTTTTTTCCTCCTTCGTTCGGCGATTTTTCAGCCGGTTTTTCTTCGATCACTTGCAGCCATCCGCGACGTTGAAATTCTTGATCGCGGTCATTTATTTGCTTCAGCTTTTTCGTCGCGCCCGGCGTAATTATTTTGCCGTCGGAAAGCTGAAGCGGATTATTCGATAAATTTGTTACTTCAAACATTCATTTCTCCTTTAAAAATTACGCCCGGAACATTTGGATTTGCGTCGCTCGGCGCGTTCCGGCTTTCCACGCCGAGGATAAGTTCGGAAACGTCAGTTCCGGCGGCTTGCCGATCAACTGTCGAATATCGAAAATAAGTTTCAAAGACGGTCGCATACGCGGTGATCTTGGGAACTCGGGCAATATACTCGATTCCGTTAGGCATCAGCGGCGATTCGGTCAGCGTCACTTTTTCGTCGCCGTCCATGATCGAGAAGCGAATTCCGCTTAAAACCTTTCGCACCTTTGAAAGCATCGTGTAAACGCCGAGCTTGCGCGTCAGCGTCAATTTGCCGCGCCGTCTGGCTTTTTCGCCTCGCGCATCATTCGAAGCGCAAATTACTGCAAAACTGCAATCGTGGCGAAAATGGAGCGGCTTGCCCAAAACCGGAGCGGTTCTCGCGTCCTGCTTATCTTCGCCGTCGGTATAACTGACTAAAATCAACGGAAATGTCGGTGTCAGCGTAGCGATCGCTTTTTTCAAATTTTCGGAATCGAGTTCACCGGAATAAGTCGCAAAGGTTTTCACGCCGAGCGGTTTCAATTCCGCTTCGAGCGCAGTCAAAATTGCGTCCTCAATATTTCCAACAAAAAACTCGAAATCTCTCTCGCTCATCGTCCTGCAATATGCCTGTTAAAAATCTGCCCGATCGTGTCGAAATCTTCGTCTTGAAACATCACGAACGGACGCGCCGGTGTTTTGCTTTTTCCTTTGCCTTTTCCTCCGGGAAAACCGTAATGCTGCCGTTTCGCATAGATCACATTCGTTCCGACTTCAACGCCGCCAGAACTCACTTTCATCGAGTGCGAATTTTTCAGGCGACCTTTATCAATTAAAATCTGCGCTTTTCCTTTTCCTTTTCCCTTTCGTCGTCCGGCGATTGTGGCTGCCGATAATTTTTGCCATTTTTGCGGACGACCTTGCGCTTTGAAATTTTGTTGGATTGACGAGAGCATCACCACGCCTGCCGCCTTCAGCGGTTTTTGAACTTGGCGTGAATCGGTCGCAAGTTTGCGGACACGACGGAAAAGATTCTCGATGCCTTGAATGTCATTTGCCATTATTTGCTTAATAAAACGCAGATGCTTGCGCCTTTTGCACCAAGCAGTTTGTCGTTAAACTTCAAATCTTCCGGCAATGTGAACGAAATATTTTTAACATTCTGAAGATCGTCTGAAGCGAAACTGCCGTCGGCATCAGGCATGATCGGATGCGAATTATCGGTGTGATACATCGTTGCTGCAAAACGATCGGGATCGTGATGAAGCAAAACGATATGCTCGCCTTCATAACGAACGATCGTCGGCATCGTCGCTAAATCATCAACGACGAGCATTCCGTAGCCGAGTCCGTCAACCATCATTCCGGCTGCACAAACGCGCACCTTTCCGATACGCGGGTCTTTGTCCCATTCGCCGTTATCGTAAGGACTGCCGTCGGCATTTACTAGAAAAGACGGGTTGATGCACTTCGGCGATCGTGGAAATAACCAAACTTTGTAACCGTTGTGACCGACGTTCACCGGATAATTGTTCGGCGCGGACGTGGCAATTCTGAAAAGTTTATCCAAACCTTCGTCAATTTTCGGCAACAGAGAATCATCAATATTATTTGCTGACATTACACGAACGCCTTTCGGAGTGTTTTTCTTGACGTTTTCATACAACGAGCCGGAAAATGTTCCTTTTTCATCCGACGAACTTTTTGAAGGACAAGCCGAAAAAACGAATAAAATAATTGCCGATATAATTAATGTAAAAATCTTTTTCATATTTAGAATCCTTTGAATTTTTCGTCAGTAAATTTGGAATTTGATTTATTGCTTAAAATTTGATCGCCCGTTGCCGGAGATTCGATCGTTTCTTCAGTCGCCGGAATATCGAGCGCAGCACGTCCGGCTTGTAAGTCCTTTAAAAAGGAAATCGTTTCATCGTGCGCGGTTTTTTTGACCTTAAAAACACCTTCGTCAAACTCGGCACGTTTGCGGAATAATTTATAAATTGCCAGATCGAGACAGCGAGATTTGACGAGCGCAGTTGCTGGAACGGGAAGTGAATAGCGTGTCCGCGCGTAAGCTTCAAATGTGCCGACGGCGTAATCGATTGCCTTCGTGATCACGTTTTCGTTGATCTCTCCGGTGTCGTTATCGTCGGTCAGCTCGACCAACAATCCTTCGCCCAATTCGTCAATTAAATCTTCAGTCGAGATATAAGCCATTTTTGATTGATTAAAAACAGCACGTTCCGAGTTGATCGGAACGTGCTGTTTTTTCTTTTATTTAACTTCTTCAACAAGCGTCCGACCGCGTTCCGTTTCCAAAAGAGAAACATATTCGGGATCGACGGTAACATCACCTTTTTCCAAAAGCTTTGTTCCGAGCGTTCCTTCACAGATCACACGCACACGTTTCGGTTTTTGGACAAGAGTAGCTTTCGCCGCCTCATCAGCCTTTTTCTTGGCATCAGC
>DAITPE010000637.1:0-3213 GCA_036833775.1 Pyrinomonadaceae bacterium
TGAATTTCCGAATGCGAAATGGGTTCAATACGAGCCTGTCAACAACGACAATGCGATGGCAGGCGCAAAAATGGCTTTCGGCTCGCCCGTCAATACGGTTTATAAAATCGACTTAGCCGAAAAGATCGTGACGCTCGACAAAGACTTATTTTCGGAGTTCAACGTCCGTTATATCAAAGATTTTGCGAAAGGTCGCGCGATTAAAGAAGGTAAAAAAGAAATCAATCGTCTTTACGCGGTTGAAACGACCACGACCTTGACAGGCGCGAAAGCCGAACATCGTTTAGCGGTTAAGCCGAGCCAAGTCGTTGAAGTTGCGAAAGCACTCGCGGCGGCAGTCGGAGTTTCCGGTGCGGCGGCAACGGGTTTGTCGGCAGAAGCGCAAAAGTGGATTTCCGTGTTGGCGAAGGATTTACAGGCAAGCCGAGGAAAAACGGTCGTGATTCCGGGCGATCATCAATCGCCGATGGTTCACGCGCTCGCACACGCGATCAACGGCGCACTCGGAAATGTAGGACAAACGGTCGTTTATACCGAGCCGCTTTCTGCGTCAGCCGAAAAAACGCAGGTCGAACAGCTTCGTGAATTGATTACGGACATCGATGCCGAAAAAGTGAAACTGCTCGTGGTTCTCGGCGGAAATCCGGTTTACAACACGCCTTCGGATTTGAAACTTACTGCGGAAAGAATGGAAAAAATTCCGCTTCGCGTTCGTCTCGGACAATACGTTGATGAAACGGGCGAACTTTGCCATTGGAATGTTTCAGAAAAACATTATCTCGAAACGTGGAGCGATGCGCGTGCCTACGACGGAACTGTCACGCTCGTTCAGCCGCTGATTCAGCCGCTTTACGAAGGCAAGAGCGCGCACGAAGTCGTTCAGCTTTTCTTAAAAGAAAACTTCGATAAAAACGATCACGACATCGTGAAAGGTTTCTGGCAGACGCAAAATATCAGTTCAGCGGCGCCGAAACCCGTTGCGGCGGCAACGCCTGCGGCAACTCCGGCAGGAACTCCTGCCGCAACGCCTGCGCCGAGTCCCGCTGCTTCGCCTGCGGCAAATGCACCTGCGCCGACAGCGGCGAAGAATTTTGAAGATAATTGGCGTAAAGCGATTCACGACGGATTTGTTGTAAATTCAGCTTTACCTGCGAAAACAGTTACCGTCAATAACGGATTTTTAACGCAACCGCAGACAAAACCTGCTTCTTCGGGGAATTTAGAAATTCTGATACTGCCCGACCCGAGCGTTTATGACGGACGTTTTACGAATAACGGCTGGCTTCAGGAATTGCCAAATCCATTAAACAAGGTTACTTGGGATAATGTGGCATTGGTGAGTCCGGCGACCGCCGCGAAATTGAATCTGAATCAAGGAAACGATCAAGATGAAATGTCGGGCGGCGTGCGCGGTGCAGCATTTATCAACACGAAAGGCGGAAATATGGCTTCCGATCTCGTGACGCTGAAATATCAAGGCGGCGAGATCAAAGAAGGCGTTCCGATGTGGATCACGCCCGGTCAACCCGATGATGTGATCACGATTTTCATGGGTTATGGTCGCACGAAAGCCGGACGCGTCGGTAACGGATTAGGTTACAACGCCTTTGACGTTCGCCGTTCGGATGCTATGAATTTCGGAACGGGTGAAATTGTCAAACGCGGCGAGCAAAAAACGATCGCTTCGACGCAAATTCACTTTAATATGGAAGGACGCGACATTTTGCGCGTCTGGGAATTTGAAGAAATCGAAAAGCTCGGCGAAGAATCGAAAGAGCACGATAAGAAACATTCGGGTTACGACAAATCAATGTATGAACCGTTTAACTATTCGGAGCACGAATGGCAGCATAAATGGGGAATGACGATCGATTTGAATTCGTGCGTCGGCTGTAATGCCTGCGTGACGGCTTGCCAATCGGAAAACAATATTCCGGTCGTCGGTAAAGAACAAGTCGAACGAAGCCGCGAAATGCATTGGCTCAGAATCGACGCGTATTTCGGCGGAAACGATGTCAACAATCCGGGCGGACCACATTTCCAACCGGTTCTTTGTCAGCAGTGCGAACAAGCACCTTGCGAAGTAGTTTGTCCGGTTCACGCAACCGTTCACAGCGCGGAAGGTTTGAACGATATGGTTTATAACCGTTGCGTTGGAACGCGTTACTGTTCGAACAACTGTCCGTATAAAGTCAGACGTTTCAACTTCCTGCTTTATCAGGATTGGAATACGCCGCAGTATAAATTGATGCGTAACCCCGAAGTTTCGATCAGAAGTCGCGGGGTGATGGAAAAATGCACCTATTGCACACAAAGAATTGCCGCCGCGAGAATCGAAGGACGCAAAGACAATCGTCGAATTCGTGACGGTGAAGTCGTGACGGCTTGTCAATCGGTTTGCCCGACAGACGCGATCGCTTTCGGCGATTTGAACGATAAAGAGAGTTTGGTGGCGAAGTTGAAAAACGATCCGCGCAATTACTCGCTTTTAGCTGAATTGAATACACAGCCGCGCACGACTTATCTGGCAAGCGTGAAGAATTACAACAAAGAAATGCCGGATTACAAACCAAAAACAAGCGGAGAAAAGCACACGGGAGGCGAAAGCCACTAATCGGTTAAGAGTTTGAAAAAAACGAAAACCGAAAAATGGAAAAGCTATGGAAGACATTAAAGAAATTCAAAAAAGAATTTATCCGCCGATGGTCGAAGGCGAACATACGTTCGACACCGTAACGGACAAAATCAGTGATCTGACGCTGAAAAAGAAAACTCCGTTTCACTGGTTCATCGGCTTCGGAATCGCCTTTTTGATTGCTCAAGTGCTTTTATTCACGATTCTTTACCTCGTTACAACAGGTATCGGAATCTGGGGAAACAATCAGCCCGTCGGCTGGGCATTCGACATCATCAACTTCGTTTGGTGGATCGGTATTGGTCACGCCGGAACATTGATCTCGGCAATTCTTCTGCTTTTGAATCAGAAATGGCGAACGTCCATCAACCGTTTTGCCGAAGCAATGACGCTTTTCGCGGTTGCTTGCGCCGGTTTGTTTCCGTTACTGCATACAGGTCGTCCGTGGCTGGCTTACTGGCTTTTTCCTTATCCGAACACGATGGGAATGTGGCCCCAATTCCGCAGTCCGCTGATGTGGGACGTTTTCGCGGTTTCGACTTATGCAACGATTTCGGCTTTGTTTTGGTATGTCGGAT
>DAITPE010000638.1:0-3212 GCA_036833775.1 Pyrinomonadaceae bacterium
CTCTTTGTGCGTTCGCAGACGGTCAGACTTTTCGTAAAATTCCGACAGATCGACTTGTTCGCCGAACCAGATTCTGACCTTTTCGCCGCCTGTCCAATTTCCCAAAACCTGTTTCGGAAGGTCGTTTCCGAGCCCTGCGATGAAGACGGGAATCACTTGTGGTTTGGCTTTGATGATAACCGCGCCGACGCCGGGTTGAGCGGGCAGTAATTCGTAAGGATCGTCGTTCAAATTGCGTTTGCCTTCGGGGTGAAAACCGATGATGTGTCCGCGACCTTCCGTGCAAATCTGCACCAGACGGCGCAGCGAATATTTGTCGAATTCCCTTTTTGCAACTTCTTTTTCTTCGCGGAAAAACGGCGGATACATCGCCCACCAGCCCATCACGAGATTGACGAACCAGCCGAGCGGCTGTGTGTAGAAAAACTTGGCGCGGACGGGAAAAAAGAGTGTCATCGGGCGTTTCGTCTGGCGAAAAATGACGGACGAAACCGTGTACATATCGAAGAAAGAACGATGGTTTGCAACCAATAAAAGCGGTCGTTCGATGTCGGCGTTTTCGACGTTTTCAAGCCCGAAGACGTTCATCAGATTGTAAGTGCAGATTTTTATCCAGAGCGAACCGACGTGACGCTGGCAGAAAGTCCAAAACTTTTTCCACGCGCCTTGATTCATTCGATGCGTAAGCCGAAATCCGAACTTTTCCGTCGGATTCAAAACGTCGATTTCTTCTTTGGTCGGAACGAGCGCGGCGGTTTGAGTTTGAAGTTCGGTTTTCCGATTTTCGCTTAAAATTTCTTCAGACATAAAAAAACAAACAGTTTAGCACAAAAAATTTTCGGGAAAAATTTGCAAAATCCGCATTTCTGCCGATTTTTGTTAGACTTATCGTTTTTTTTGTTGCAATATTAATAGAACAATTTTTCCCTAGTTTTCAGCCTAAGTTATTTTATCAGAAAAATCCTGTTGCTACTTTTCTACGAAATATTTGGACTGTGAGTTTGGTAAACCATATAACCATTTAAAATTTTTAGGAGTATCTTGAATGATGAGGAAAGCTTTCCCGTTTCTTTTTCTTTTGCTGGCGTTCATTTTAACTGTTCCGTCAGTTTTCGCTCAGAGCAATGTTTCGAGCGACAATGTTTGGAAGGAAGTAGATAATTCTCTGCTGTCGGCAAGACCTGTCGAACACAGACCGCTTCCGTCGAATTACCGTTCGTTCAAAATGAATCAAACGACGATGGATTCGATCCTGAAAAGCGCACCTGAAGAATTTTCAGGCACGAACGCCGTTCCGAGCCGCGCTAACGAAGTCGTTTTGACAATGCCGATGCCGGACGGCACTTTTCAGCGTTTCCGTATCGAACATTCGCCGATCGTCGAACCCGGTTTATCGGCTAAATTCCCTGAACTGGACAAAACCTATCGCGGTCAAGGTCTTGACGATCCGACCGCAACAGCACGTTTCGACTTTTTACCGACCGGATTTCATTCGATGATCCTTTCGTCGCGCGGAACGGTTTTGATCGATCCGTTTGCAAAAGGCAACACCGAAGATTACATCAGTTTCTACAAGCGCGACGGCGTGAAAGGCGGCGATTTCGTTTGTAATTTCGATCAGACAAAATCCATCGAATCGATGCTTTCGAGCAATTTCGATTCAAACGAATTTTTGCCCGACAACTCGGAAAACGTGATTTCCGGCACACAGCTCCGCACTTACCGTCTGGCAGTCGCGGCAACCGTCGAATATACGGCGGCAGTCGGCGGCGGAACGGTGGCAGGTGCTTTGGCGGCGCAGGTTTTGATCATGAACCGCGTCAACGGCGTTTACGAACGCGATGTGGCGATCAGAATGGTCATTATCGCCAACAACAATTTGATCGTTTTCGCGGCTGAACCCGACGGTTATACCAATAACGACGGCGGTACGATGCTTTCCGAAAACCAAACGATCCTGAACACGGTGATCGGCACGGCAAATTACGACATCGGTCACGTTTTCTCGACCGGCGGCGGCGGCGTGGCGTTCTTGGGCGTTCCCTGCGGTGCCAACAAAGCAGGCGGCGTGACGGGCTTACCGAATCCGGTCGGCGACGATTTTGCGATCGATTATGTCGCGCACGAAATGGGACATCAATGGGGCGCAAACCATACATTTAACGGAACTGTCAGCAACTGCGGCGGCGGCAACAGAAGCGCGACTTCGGCGTATGAGCCGGGCAGCGGCATCACGATCATGGCTTACGCGGGCATCTGCGGAAACCAAAACTTAGCGGCGCACAGTATCGATACTTTCCACGTCAAGAGCCTGGAAGTTATCGTTGCTTACAGCCAAACCGGAAACGGAAACACTTGCGCTGTCACAACGGCAACCGGCAATACACCGCCGACCGTAACGGCTCCGGCAAGCTTCAACATTCCGAAACAAACGCCTTTCACGCTGACAGCTTCGGCTTCGGACGTAAACGGCGATTCGATTACTTATGATTGGCAGGAATACGCGCTCGGAACTTCGACGACGACCGTTCCGAATACTGACGCAACGGCGGCTCGCCCGATCCTTCGTCCGTATCTGCCTTCGACCAGCCCGTCGAGAACTTTCCCGTCATTGCAATATATTTTGAACAATGCGAATGTGCCGCCTTCGACATTTTCCTGCACCGCAGGCACTTGTTTGACAGGCGAATTGCTTCCGCAAAACGGCGGCAGAACGATTCCGTTCCAAGTTATCGCCCGTGACAACCGCGCCAACGGCGGCGGTATCAATACGGCGACGACGAACGTGATCGTCGATTCGGCTTCGGGACCTTTTGCGATCACCGCGCCAAACACGGCAACGACCATCGCAGGCGGTTCGGCAACGACCGTAACGTGGAACGTTTCAAACACGACCGCGGCTCCGGTCAGCGCGGCTAACGTGAAGATTTCGCTTTCGACCGACGGCGGACAAACCTTCCCGACCGTTCTTTCGGCTTCGACCGCAAATGACGGAACGGAAAGCGTGACGCTTCCGAACACCGCAAGCACAACGGCTAGAATCAAAGTCGAAGCTGTCGGAAACATCTTTTTCGACATCAACGATGCGAATTTCACGATCACTTCGTCGGCTCCGACCACGAAAAAACCGTATGATTTTGACGGAGACGGCAAGGATGATGTTTCGGTTTATCGCGGTGGAAGCTGGTTTTTGTTGAATTCCAATACGGGAT
>DAITPE010000639.1:0-3195 GCA_036833775.1 Pyrinomonadaceae bacterium
AGTTTTATTTTTTGCCCACGAAATACACGAAAGAAACGAAAAAGAAAACAGGAAAATTTATTCTTTTTTTCGTGATTTTCGTGTATTTCGCAGGCAAATTCTTTTCTTAAATCGGCTCTTGCTGAGTCAAACAATGAAGCGTTCCCAAGCCCCAAACGAGATCGACGGCGTGGATTCCGACGATTTTTCGTTGCGGGAAAAGTTCGCTCAAAATTCCGAGTGCGATGCGGTCGTTCGCGTCGTTAAAAGTCGGAACTAAAACGCTTTCGTCGGCAATGTAAAAATTTGCGTAACTCGCCGGAAGTCTTTGCCCGTCAAAAATTAACGGCGCGGGCATCGGTAAACGGACGATTTCTGGTTTCTTTCCGTTTTCCAATTTAAAGCCTTCCAAACGCTCGCGGTTTTCTTCTAAAATTCGATGATTTGCGTCAGCCGCGTTTTTCTCTTCCGCCAAAACGATCGTTTTTTTATCGGTAAAACGGCAGAAATCGTCAACGTGTCCGTGCGTGTCGTCGCCGACGATTCCTTTATTGAGCCAAAGCGTGTTTATCGCGCCGAGATTTTCGGCGAAAACTTTCTCGTAATCTTCACGCGAAAGATGCGGATTGCGCGTTTGAGTTTCGTAATCGAGCAAACATTCTTCGGTCGTCAAAATTGTTCCTTCGCCGTTCAAATCAATCGCGCCGCCTTCTAAAACGACTTCTTTTTTGTTGTATTCGACGTGGAAAATCCCGCGTTTTTCGCGTTTCGCAAATTCGACGGCGACTTTATTGTCCAATTTCCAATCGTCGTATTTCGCCCACGCGTTAAACTTAAATTTAATCACGGCAACTTCGTTCGTTGCGTCATTTTTGACAAACATCGGTCCCGAATCGCGCATCCAGCCGCGATCGTGCGGAATTTGGTGAAATTCGATTCTTCCGAAATCCGCGCCGACTTTCGTTAAAATATTTCGCGCCTTCGCTTCGTGTTTTTCGTCCTGAACGAGAATTGCGACCGTTTCGCCCGCTTCGATCAATTTGCGCGTAATTTCGCCGTAAACCCAATGAATCGGCGCAATTTTCCCCGGAAAATCATTTTTGTTAGAACACCAACCGATCCACGTCGCCCGATGTTTTTCCCATTCGGCAGGAAATTTGAAACCTGCTTCAAACGGCTTTTTTTCAGACATAAATTTAAAATTGAAACCACAGATTTTCACAGATGAACACAGATTAACTTCGATTTTATAAAATGATTTTATCTGAGTTAATCTGTGAAAATCTGTGGTTAATAATTCTTTGAAATCTTAATCAATAAATCTTTTCTGCAAATCGCCGTAGTTTTCGATTCTTCTATCTCTCAAAAACTGCCAATTTCGGCGCACGTCTTCCATTCTGGCGCGGTCAATTTCGACGACCAAAATTTCTTCTTTGTCGTCGCTTGCCTGCGCGATGACGACTCCGAAAGGATCGGCGACAAAGCTGTGTCCCCAAAATTGGATTCCGTCCGTTCCTTCCGTGAAAACTTCGTGCCCGACGCGGTTGACGGCGGCGACGAAAAGCCCGTTGGCGATCGCGTGCGAACGCTGGATCGTCTGCCAAGCGTCTTGCTGCGATGCGCCGACTTCGTCTTTTTCATACGGATGCCAGCCGATCGCGGTCGGATAAAAAAGAATTTCCGCGCCGCGCAGAGCCGTCAATCTTGCGCCTTCGGGAAACCATTGATCCCAGCAGATCAGCGTTCCGATTTGCGCTTTCGGCGTTTGGAAAGTTTTAAAACCCATATCGCCGGGAGTAAAATAGAATTTTTCGTAATAAGCCGGATCGTCGGGAATGTGCATTTTGCGGTAAACGCCGACATTTTCACCGTTTTCGCCGATCACGACAAGGCTGTTGTGAAATACGCCGACAACCGAACGGCGTTCAAAGATCGGCGCGATAACGGTGACTTTTTCTTCTTTCGCAATTTTGCTTAAGTGGTGAAAAGAAACGCCTTCGAGCGGTTCTGCCAGATCAAAAAGATCAACGTCTTCGCGCTGGCAAAAATACTGCGAACGAAACATTTCCGGCAAACAAATAATCTTCGCGCCTTTTTTTGCCGCTTCGCGCACAAATTCGCCTGCGCGTTTCAAATTGTCTTCGACATCGGCAGACATCGCCATCTGCACTAATCCGACTGTAAATTTTTCCCTCGTATTCATATTTTTTAGCATACGAAATTTTCCGTTTTTTGCTAAACGGAAAACTTAAAACTTTCTCGCTTCACTATTTAATAATGATTATCTTCGGATGCTAAAATTTCTTGAATTTTCAGCATCAAGTCTTTTAATTGAAAAGGTTTCTGAATGAAATTATGACTAATATCGAAACTCGCGTTTTTGATTCTTTCGTCTTCCAAATAGCCCGAAGTGAAAAGAACTTTCAGCGGCGGTTTGTGATCTTTCAGTTTTGCGACGAGTTCGTAACCGCTCATTCGCGGCATCACAATATCCGTGATTAAAAGATCGACAATTATTTTTTTCTTTTCAAACAAATTAAATGCTTCTGCACCGTTTGCGGCTTCGATCACGTCGTAACCGTTTTCCCGTAAAGCGTCGCGGGTTAAATTGCGAACGAGGATTTCATCTTCGACGATCAGGATCGTGCCTTTTCCTCTGGCGGGTTCTTTCTGCAAATCGCCGTCTTCGATCTTCGGCTTTTCTTTGACGCTCGGCAGAAAGATTTTGAATGTAGTTCCGATTCCCAATTCGCTTTCGACATTAATAAATCCGCCTGATTGTTCGACGATGCCGTAAACTGTCGCAAGTCCGAGTCCGGTTCCTTTGCCGACATCTTTCGTCGTAAAAAACGGCTCGAAAATATTTTGCAGCGTTTTTTCATCCATCCCGATTCCGGTATCGATCACATTCAGGCAAATGTAATCGCCTTTTTTCTCTGCCGAATCTTGCGGAAGCTGTTTTTCGTCGAGAAACAGCTTTTGGGTTTTGATATTGATCGCGCCGCCTTCAAACATCGCATCACGCGCATTGACGAGCAGATTCATTAAAACCTGCGAAATTTGCCCCGGATCGGCTTTGATAAAACCGATCTCGGAATCGAGATGCAAAATTATCTGAATATCTTCGCCGATCATATATCTGGTCATTTTAATCGTTTCCGAAATGATCTGATTGATATTCAAAATTTCGGGTTTCAAAATCTGTGTGCGGCTGAA
>DAITPE010000640.1:0-3180 GCA_036833775.1 Pyrinomonadaceae bacterium
GCGCTTCGCAAAAAGAAAACTTTCTTTTTCGGAAGCTACGAAGGCTCGAAAAACGCACTTGCGAGAGCCTATTCGTTTCAAGTCGAAACGCCCGAACTTCGCGCTTTTGTTGCACAAACACGCCCGAACAGCATTGCGAATCGATTGTTTCAAAATTACGCCGCGCCGACTCCGAACCGTGTCGGTAACGGTTATCAAAATCAAGCGAATCTGACAATTAACAATGTCGTAATTCCGGCAACCGGAACGGCGAACGTAAATCTGCGTGATTACATTCGTTTCGATCAATATTTGGCGCGTATCGATCATTCGTTTAACGGCGACAAAGATAAAATTTCGGGACGCTGGATCGCCGAATATCAGCGCGACCAAGGCGGCACGAGTTCTGCGGCGGCGACGAACGGAAAAGCCGTGCGCGGCGAACGCGGATTTTTCGACGGCGCATTCGGCAATTTCAATTTCGGCTATACGCGCACATGGACAAAAGCCGTCAACGATCTGCGTTTTTCCGCCGGATTCGTCAATGCCAATCGCGGAAACGATGATGCGGTCGTGCCTGAAATCACGATCACGGGCATCACCGCGCCGTTCGGCGATATTTTCAACGGCAGAACAAAACTCCGCACTTACGAGATTCGCAATACATTTTCGCTCGTCAAAGGCGGTCATACGATTCGTTTCGGCGGCGAAGGACGCAGAATTTTCAAAGGACTTTCGATCGGTCCGGCGACGGCAGGAAGCTATACTTTTACGAGCTTGCTGAGTTTTATCAACGATCAGCCGTTTCGACAAACTTTGACGGTTGACCCGAATACCGGAAAACCGACCGGATTTCCGCGCTTTTTCCGTATTATCGAAGCCGGAGTTTTTGCGCAGGACGATTGGAAATTTAATGAAAGACTGAATTTAAATCTCGGAATTCGTTGGGATTATCTCGGCGACGCAAAAGAGCGCGAAGGACTTCTATCTTCGATCATTCTCGGGCAAGGAAACAATTTCCGTGAACGCATCGCAAGTGCTTCGGTCGGTCACGTAGAAAGACTTTACAAACCCGAATTAAAGAATTTTTCGCCGCGTTTAGGTTTCGCTTTCGATCCGTTCGGCGACGGCAAATCTTCGATTCGCGCGGGATTTTCGCTCGCGTATCAGCCGCATCACGGACAATCGATCGCCGGTGCGCGTGCGCTTCCGCCCGATGCGGTTCAGATCGTTGCCCAGCCGAATCCGACAAATCCGAGCCAAGGTTTCGGAACGGTCATTCTTTACGGAATTCCGGTTCCGTTCAATGCCGAATTTGCGCGTGGTTTGAATCAATTCGGCGGCATCAATCCGCTTCCCGGACAACGCGCTCCGCGTCCGACGGGCTTTGTCGTCAATCCGACGATCAAAACGCAATACAGCGAAAGTTTCTTCTTAAATGTTCAGCGACAGCTTTTCGACGGCTGGATTTTTGAAGCAGGATATAACGGCACGATCGGCGTAAATCTCGAAAGAATCGACGACATCAATCGTTTTCGCGGCGATCTTTTGGACGGCGTTGAAGACCGCATCAATCCTAATTTCGGAACACTTCTTTTCGTGACGAACGGCGTAAATTCGAGTTATCACGGCGGAACTTTGGAAATTCGCCGAGGATTTTCAAAAGGCTTTTCGCTTCAGGCAAATTACCGTTTTTCAAAATGGTTAGATACATCTTCGGACACTTCGACCGGACAATTTGCGGACAATTCCGAACCCGGCAAAGGTGCGCAAAACGTCGATTGTCTGCGCTGCGAACGTGCGCGAAGTTTATTTGATATTCCGCACAGATTCAGCGTCGCGGGCGTTTGGCAACCGATGTTTTGGAAAGATCAAAAAGGCTGGACGGCGAGTTTGCTGAAAGATTGGCAGATTTCGGGGATTTTCACGGCGCAATCGGGCAGACCGTTTTCGGTTTGGAACGGCGCGGCATCATCGGCAGGCGGCGATTACAATCGTGACGGCGGCGGCGGCGCGGTCGGCGGCGGTTTTTACGATCGTCCGAATGCTCCGACGAATATTCGCACGAGCTTCAACAATCAAGATTTCATCAACGGTTTGTTCGTGCGCGGCGATTTTCCGACTCCGACAGCGGGAACGGACGGAAATTTAGGCAGAAATACTTTTCGCGGACCGCGTTATTTGTCGCTCGATATGTCAGTTTCGCGCAAATTCCTGTTTACCGAAACAAAATGTCTGATCGTCAAACTCGAAGCCTTTAACGCTTTGAACACGGTCAATTTATATTTGCCGAACGCCGATCTTTCGTTGGCAAACTTCGGAAAATCGACGCAAGCTTTTGAACCGCGCACGATGCAGGCGAGCGTGAAATTTATGTTTTAATAATTGGAACGCGGATTAGGCGGATTCGCGCGGATAATTTATAAAAAATATCCGTAAAAATCCGCTGAATCCGTTTTTGTCTGTGTGCAATTTTATTAGTTTATTTATGAAAATCATTACAGTTTTACTTTTTATTGCTGCCTTTTCTTTGAGTGTTTTCGCGCAGGATTGGAAAAAAATGTCGGAGAACGAATTAAAAAAAAGCGTTCCCGAAAAAGCTCCGGTCATTAAGGAAAATATCGAAACCGAATTTCGCACGGCTTCGGGAATTTCGGACGGAAAAAATCAGATTTTCGGCGTGGTTATTATCACCGCCGGATATGAAGCCGACGGAAAATACACGCATTATTTGAAAACGGATTCGACGCTAAAAATCGGCGAATTGACGTTTCCGGCAGGCGATTATGTTTTCGGTTATCAGCGAATTGATGCCGAAAATCTGCGCGTGATGTTTTATCAGGCAAAAGACGGTGAATTGCTCGGTGCGGTGAAAGCAAAAACCGAGTCTAAAAAAGGTCCGATCTATTCTTTTTTGATCGAACCGCCGACCGATAAAAAAGGAAAAATCTATATCGGCAGATTTAATTTTGAATACAGTTTTGAATAAAAAAAGGGAAGGATAATTATGAGATTTGCAACTATTTTCTTTTTAATTTCAGCGTTTGCGGTTTCGGCTTTGGCAGGAAATCCGTTCGGCGAACTCGAAAAAATGGCGCGGGCGAAAGTTTCGGCAAAACCGCGCGTCGGTTTGGCGGATGTTAAAGACATCAAAAATGCCGACGCACTTGAAAGCGCGAATGTGCCGAATTACATCAAAGC
>DAITPE010000641.1:0-3180 GCA_036833775.1 Pyrinomonadaceae bacterium
ATATTTTATGAATAAATTCAGCATTTTTAAGTTTTAAGAATTTACGCCTGAAGCCAAAAATCCGCCGTCAACCGCGATAAATTGTCCTGTTATGAAAGAAGCCGCATCCGAAGCCAAAAAAACCGCCGCGCCGACCAATTCCTGCGGTTTTCCAAAACGCTTCATCGGTGTTCGCATCAATAATTCCTTTCCGCGTTCGGTGTTGTCGAGCAATTCCGCATTCAGATCGGTTCGGAAAACTCCCGGAACTAAAGCGTTTACGTTAATTCCGTCCTTCGCCCACTCGCTTCCGAGACTTCTTGTTAAAGCCAAAACTCCGGCTTTTGAAACGCTGTAAGCGGCGACTTCGTGAAATGAAACGAATGACGAAAGAGAAGCGATATTGATTATCCTTGCATTTTTGCTTTTTTTCAAAGTTTCGTAAAAAGCCTGACAAGTTCGCAGCATTCCGGTTAGATTTGCGTCAAAAATTTCGTTCCATTCATTTTCAGTGACCTCGATCGTCGGTTTTCGCGCCGTAATTCCCGCCGCATTGACTAAAATATCGATTTCGCCGACAGCATCGACTAATTCATTTATCGAATTTCGATTTGAAATATCGACCGTTTTTTCCAATGTATTTCTGCCGAAACCGCGAATTTCTTCGCAAACTTCTTTGACCAGATTTTCGCGTCTTCCGCTCGGGAGAACGTCTGCGCCGGAACGCGCCAAACCAATCGCAACTGCGCGTCCGAGACCTGAAGTTGCGCCGATAACGACGGCTTTTTTACCGCTGAGATCAGTAATGTTTTCAACCATTTATGTTAAATTGTCGGTTCAGTTTTGACGGATTTTGTCCAATTTTGAAAATTGCCTGAAAACAGTTTTTCGACATCACGTTCAATTTCTCTTTTAGTAATATTTCGTCCGGCGTTAATTAATCTATCATAGCTTTCGGTCAAAACATCGGCGATGATCTTGCGCGAATGTTTCCATTTGTAAATCAATTGTTCCAAAACTCTCGCGTCCGAATGCTGCGGAATGAAGCTCGTGCCGAGAAGTTCTAATCTTTCTTTCGTAATTTCCAAAACGATCGATGGATTATTCAAAAACCACCAGCAGCCGAACGGCATCAAATTGCTGAATTTTCGCGCCGAAACACAAAGTTCGTGCTGATTTTCACGCGAAAGATAAGTTGCGAGAAAATTAACTTCGGGATTTTCGAGACAAAGATTTTCCAGCGATTTATTGTCGCACAAGCCGACACCGTCGCCCGCCGCACGAAGCGTCGGATTAACATTTCGCCGAACACCGAGCATCAATGCAAACGGCAAATTATGTTCTCTTGCCGTCGGCAAAACAACTTCCCGAATCAATTTATTTCGATTATCCAAAGCAAAATAATCGAAGCTGTCTGGCAATGAAACCGCCAAGTAAAGCGGACTCATTTTTTCAATCCAAACATCAAAAAATTGTCTGATTTCCGAAATCGTATTTTTGTTTAAATCATTGCTCCAATTTTGTTTAGTGGCGGTATTATGCCAATTGTTCAAAAGTCTGTCGAGTCTTAAAGCCGCAGAAAAATGCTCGTTCATTTGAGCAGTTTTTTCCCAAATCTCGACTTCTTCCGCATCGAAAGGATCGTTTGTCATCACAACCTTTTTGACCTTCGCTTTTTGCAAAATTCGGTTTGTATGTTCGGAAAGCTCGACCGCATTAAAATATGCGCGAATCTCGTTCAAATCATGCGTATTTGCATCTAATCCGAGTTCGTTCAAAACCGTGATAACGCCGATTGCGGCTTCGGAAAGCGGCGAATTTTCGACAAATAAATATTTCCAGACAAATTCTGCTTTTTCCGATTTATTTAAATTAAAAAATTCTTCGGGTTTTATATCGCAAAAACGAAAAAGTTCGGCGACTAGGTAATGATAAGTTAATAATTCGTCAATTCCGTAAAGATTCATTTTGCCGAATTCAGGCGCGAAAAGATGCGTGTGAATATCTGTAACTTGAGTGTTATTAACAACTTCGCCGACAATTTCACGCAAAGTTTCAGTATCCATAGTTGCAAATTCCGTGTGATTACCGTTTGTCCCGTTTGTAATTATTCCGTGTAACATTTTGTCCTCAAATCGAACTTTTTTATTTATGATTTTCGTCGAAAGTGCCGATTTCTCTGGCAAAATCGTCTAAAAGATCGGTTTTTTTATAAAACTCCAGATCGTGTTGCGGCTTTTCGATTCCTTTCGGAAAAGGAAGTTTGTTGAGCGATTGAAAATAGCTCAAGCTGGCATCTTTCCACCAAACCGCGTCACGTTCTTGAATCGCAAGTTTTCGTGAAATTCGTTCAAATCGTTCGCCGTCAATCACACCTTTCATTTTTGCCCAATTTCGGCGCGTTTTTCTCGCCCAATCAACGCCTGTTTGATAATGCAAACATAGTTCTTCCCAAAGCGTTTTGCCCGATTTCATTCGATAATTCCACGTAATGTGTTGAAACCAGAGCAGAAACTTGTCGGGAACAGTTTTCAAATTTGCATATTCTGATGAAACTTGCGGAAAATATTGACTGACCGAATTGCTTCCCGTTTTCGTGCGGTCGAAACCGATTCCGTCTTTGTCTGCTTTATTGAAATATGTCGGATTCCAATCTTCGCGGTCGTAAGAATTCCACCAAGGCGCAGGACCATAATGATGTCCGCCCCACATTTGATGATGCAAACCTAACGGTGTCATATAATTAACGACTGCATCGTGCGAACTTAGCATCATTTTTGAAATTTCAGAAACAGCTTTCGGTTCGTGTGTCAGAGTCATTTTTATCCATTCATCGGCAATTTTTTCGGAAGAAATTTCGTGATTCCAAGCCAATCTGCCGAACGCATACCAGTTTGCCTGCAAAAGATCGTGTCCCGTCCAATTTCGGTCGTTTCCCGTATTTGCAACAGCGGCGATCGCCGAAATTCTATGCTTAAAAAGCCTTCCGTCGGCAATTTTTGCAACGGTTGAGCCTTTTCCTTTTGCAAAAGTGTCGGTTTCCAAAGTTTCTTTCCACATTTCCGAAAGGAAAACCAGATGATTCGAAAAGCCCAAATATTCTTGCGTGATTTGAAATTCGGGAGCGACGTTCGTTTTCGGCATCGCACCGAAAAGCGGATGAAAAGGTTCGCGCGGCTGAAAATCTATCGGACCGTTTTT
>DAITPE010000642.1:0-3179 GCA_036833775.1 Pyrinomonadaceae bacterium
CCCAAACCCGAAATATGAATCAGAACCCCGAACTTAACCGAGAAAACATTAATCGTTTTTTGTGCGAAAACTGCGGCGGAAATATGATCTTCGATCCGAAGGTCGGCAAGCTGCGCTGTCAATATTGCGGTCACGCGCAGGAAATTGCGAACTCAGGCGCGGCGATCGAAGAACGCGATTTCTTTGCTTATCTGCGTCCCGAAAATCAGCGTTTGCAGAAAATGGCGACCGACGCGATGCAGGTTTCGTGCGATTCGTGCGGCGCGACCGTCGTTTTCGTTCCGCCGACGACCGCGAAATCGTGCGACTTCTGCGGCGGAAAGATCGTTGCCCAACCGAAAGCCGCCGATCCGCTTCTCGCACCCGAAAGCGTTCTGCCATTCGCCGTGACCGAACGCGACGCGATGTCGCAGCTTAACGCGTGGACATCTTCGCGCTGGTTTGCGCCTTCGCAACTGAAAACGATGGCGCAAGCCGACAAAGCAAGCTCGGTTTATCTGCCGTTTTGGACGTTCGATTCGGATTCAACGACCGAATACGACGGCGAACGCGGCGACGATTACCAAGTCCGCGAAACCTACTACGAAAACGGCGAAGAAAAAGAACGCACGCGCACCGAAACGAATTGGTCGTATCGCGCCGGAACCGTTTTCCGCCATTTCGACGACACCGCCGTTCCCGCGACCGTCTCGGTTTTACCGAAATACATCGGCAGATTGAACTGGAATTTTAACGAACTCGTGCCATACGAACCCGCGTATCTTTCGGGACATCTCGCGCAGACATACCAAGTTTCGCTCGAAGAAGGTTTTGAAAAATTCAAACAGATCGCCGAAAACGAGATCGTCGGCGACATCAACCGCGACATCGGCGGCGACCGTCAGAAAATTCATAATATGCACACGAATTATTCCGGCATCACGTTCAAACATCTGCTCGTCCCCGTTTACGCCGGAGCATACCGTTTCAACGGCAAAGTCTTCCAAATAATAGTCAACGGCAAAACCGGCGAAGTTTACGGCGAACGCCCGTATTCGTGGCTCAAGATCGGATGTTTAGTCGTTTCGATCATCTTCTTTTTAATTTTGATAATTTCAATTTTTGCGATGCTGAAAAAATAACTAAAAGCCGTCGAAACAGACGGCTTTTTATTAATAATCTTTTAGTAGATAAAATACGAAGGCAGAAACGCGACCGCAAGGGAGCGTGTTTAACGTGAAACAATTGTATTCAATCACTATTTAATAAATTTGTTTGTAATCCGTCGCCATAAAGCCATCTTTGAACTTTATCGATAAATTCTTCGGGCGGAATAGTCCTTGAAAACTCTAGCCCCGTAAATGGGATCGCAAATTTAAGTTTGGTTTCCCACTTCCCTTTCTTCACAGTTTCGAGTTCTACTTTTTCCGACTCTTTCAGTTTTTGGTTTGCTTCAATTTTAGAAACGAGTTTATCGGCGAGTTCTTCTAACTCGTTCTTTTGGGAGTTATTGATACTTGTAGCAAGTGCATTAACGAATTCACCGATGTTGATATTTGAATCTTTTACGCCTTGAACAACGATATTCTCGTTTCCGCTGACATTGCTTAAATGCAGATCGCCTGCAACATTGAAAGTTGGTCGCTCGAAAAAGTCGTTCTTTTGCGGTTTCTTTTCTTCGATATAAACGCCTTCGAGCAAACGCCTGATTCTTACTTCCAAATCGCTTTTGTCGCAGGTTGCCGTTTCGATTCCTTTGTTAAGTTTTCTCTCCAAACTCTCGAATTTGAAGAAATACGGCTCGTTTTAAACTTTTCAATCGTCGCAATTACACAACACTTTTTCCTCGAATTTCAGCCTGTCTTCAAACCAATCGCGGTGGATTCGTTTTATTTCGTTGCTGATGATGGTGATGAATTCGCGGTTTTCGAGTGAGTTTTCGCCTGAAACGGTGATGATTATCTTTCGTCTTTGTTCCGACTCGACGATTCGTGCTTTTGAGTTTTTGTTTTGCAGCAGAACGCCTTTTTTCCAGACCTTTTGTTCGCCGTTTTGCGACACGATGTTTTCGTGAAAACGCACGATCAGACGCGAGATGATGCCTTTCGGTTTGAAGGTGTAATCGAAATGAATCTGCAAGCTGTCCGTTTCGTCAAACTCAAATTTTGGCGCAATCTCAGGCAAAAGTATCGGCGCGATATAAGCGTTTTTGTTTTCCAACTTATACGCCACCTCGAATTTTCCTTTCTGCATCAGTTGGAGCAGAATCGTCTTTTCGTCCGCTTTATAACCTTTCCAAAGGTCGAAAACTTCGTCCGCCGTAAACTTGCCCGAATTTCTGATAATGCCGTCATCCTTCAAAACGGCGTAAAGCGCATCGATCACCCAATTCGGTTTAAGGATCAATTTATTCCGCAGATTGTCATCGTGTTTATAATTGAGCGCAATGCCGAGATCGTGCAGATATTCGAGAATCTGCCGACGGTATTCGGGCTTTTCGACTCCGCATTCCACGCAAATCTCCTCGTAATCGTCGATCGAAATTAAAGGCTTATCGATCTCCGACAATTCCTTTCTGACCTTGACCCAAGTCTTCGGCAAAGCCTGCCCGATATGCGGCAAGTTCTTGAGCTTGGTCTTTATTTCATTGGCAAGATTCGCAAAACGCCCGTCGTCGTTATTGGCAAAATTAACGCTTTTTTCTTCGATGTCCGCGATCTTTTCGCCGAATTCTCTTTTGTAAACCGAAATATCAAAGTTTTTGACCTTGGAATTTATCTCGTTCAGCACCACCAAAACCGGACAACCGCTGCCGAGCGTGGCGATGATCTCGAACCAATAATTAAAATTCCCCAACTCTTTACGGTCATCCGCCAACAAAACATAAAGCGATCGCTCCGTAAAAAAATACTGGTGCAGAACATACTGCTTTTCCTGCCCGCCGAAATCCCAAAGATGTCCTGTAAATTGTCTTTCTTTGTTAAAAGGAAACTCCAAAAAATTAATATCAACGCCAATGGTTGATTCCTTCTCTTCTTCCGTCGCTTTTTGAGGCAAATAGTTATGATTTTGAAGTTTTCTAAAAAGCGTCGTCTTTCCCGAATTAGGCTCACCGACAATTAATACTTTTGCTTCATAAATATAATCATTACCTTCTTTTTCCAGTTGCTTATAAAATTGAATAATTTCATCTATTTCAT
>DAITPE010000643.1:0-3175 GCA_036833775.1 Pyrinomonadaceae bacterium
GTTGACTGTGAAGCCGTCAACGACAAGGATTATGACGACAAAGACAAAAAAGAATTGTCGCATTTCGAAAAATTCGTCAGACTTTACTGCGAATATAATGAATTAAGTAAACAATTTGCCGCGTACGGTTTGCAGGATATTGACATCAGCAATTACTTTGTTTTGAATGTTCCGACGAATCCGACGACCGCCAAATATCCGCAAGCCGACAATTATCCCGAAGGCACGATCCAAGCCGTTTCAAATCTGCTCAATGCCGTTTACACCTACGTTTTCATTATGACCGAAGGCTGTTATCAAGCGGACGGCAATACGCAGTATGAGATTTTTATGTTCGGCATTCACAAAACGATGATCTTCATTCTGAACTCGCTGTGCGGCGACATTCAAGGTCTGACCTACACCGAAAACGGCAAGACGTTTCAGGCGACCGCGACCTTTGAAAATTATCCGTTCGGTTTGATGTCGAGTCCGAAATCGCAATTGATCGCGCTTTACAACGAAGCCGTCGCTTTGTATCCGACAATTTCGTATCTCGCCCAGAGATTTCAGGATTTGCCGGACGTTCCTTTAACCGACAGCCCAAGAGGAAATTAAAAATATGAGCAAAAAATCTACGAAAATCGAAAATCTCGGAAGCAGTAACGGTTGCGGCGGCGGTTGTTCGACACCTGCGCCCGTTCCGCCGCCTTCGTCCGGCACGGTCATTCCGACACCGATCGAACTGCACGTTTGTATGGGGTTGAACGCCTGCAAAGGACACGACCGCTACGGCACGAACGAATGCGCCGGAATGGGTTTGTGTGCGACCGCGCAAAGACATAACTGTCACACGCTCAACAATTGCCGCAATCAAGGCGGTTGCGGTTTGTACGGCGACGGCGAAGAACAGAGCAATCCCGGCAACAACGATTGCGCGTGGCAAGGAAGCTGTGCCGTTCCGATTCAAGCCGAACGCTACAGCACGCAGGGCGAAAATACGGGCAAAAGCGTCTGGGTGTTGGCGCGGAAATTGTTTGAAGAACGGATGCAGAAAGCAAATCGAAACTACGGAGCTTCGCCGTATAAATGCGGACCGCCGCAAGCGTGGCTCGTCGAAAGTCTGGGCAGTTACGATTCGTGCGGCAACAGCGGCAATAAATATTGCAGTTTCGGTTATAACAATCCCGCCGAAGACGCGAAAGAACTTTGCGAAAAAAGCGAGCCGCATTTGTGCGGCGCGAAAAAGTAAATTGGGAAGAAAAATTGTCCACAGATGAACACGGATAGACACGGATAAAAAATTGATTTTAGTAAATCAAAATAAATCTGCGTTCATCTGTGTTCATCTGTGGACTAAAAATTTCTTCTTTTATTCGCCAAGCTGAAATTATGAGCCGAAAAAACTCGCAGGATTGCGTTAAAGATTTTCCGAATCCCGGTTTCGGTTTGGGACTTCGGAGCAAGCACTTTAACTACATTCTGGAAAATAATCCGCAAGTCGATTGGTTCGAGATCATCTCGGAAAACTTTATGGATTCCGGCGGCAGACCGAAAAATGTTCTCCGCCGGATCGCCGAAATTTATCCGATCGTGATGCACGGAGTTTCGCTTTCGATCGGCAGTGCTGACGAGCTGAATTTCGAATATTTAACAAAGCTCAAAAATCTCGCGGCGGAAATAAATCCTTTGTGGATCAGCGATCATCTGTGTTGGACGGGAATAAATAATCTTAATTCGCACGATCTGCTTCCGATGCCGTTGACCGAAGAATCGCTGAAACACGTCTGCAAAAAGATAGATCAGGCGCAGGATTTTCTCGGACGACCGCTCGTTTTTGAAAATCCGAGTACTTATTTGAGCTTTAAACAATCCACGATCAACGAATGGGATTTCTTGCGTTTGATGACGGAAGAAACAGGTTGCGGAATTTTGCTCGACGTAAATAATGTCTATGTTTCGTCGTTCAATAACGATTTCGACGCGGTGCATTATATCGAAAATTTACCGCACGAAAAGATAGTTCAAATGCACCTCGCCGGACATCAAAATTGCGGCGATTACATCATCGACACGCACGATAATTTCGTTGCGCCCGAAGTGTGGAAGCTTTTTTCGCTCGCGTGGAAATTAACAAAAGGCGCGGCGGTTTTGCTCGAATGGGACAGCAACATTCCTGATTTCGACGTTTATCATTCCGAACTTCTAAAGGCGAAAGATTTTATGAATGAGATGCACGAAATAAATAATTTTGAACCGCACAAAAATTACGAATTCGAAGTGGTTTCAAATCCGCTCGATTTTCTCGTGACGGACGTTTCTTACGAACTGAACCGCTGAATTTTATGCCGACAGACGCTCAAAAAAATCTCGCACAAATTCAAAACTGGATGCAATCCGTTTTAATTTCGCCCGAATTTAATTCGGCGAACACGGCGGATTTTATTAATCATTCAAGCCGTTTAAGCGCGGAAAGACATTTGCGGATTTATCGGCAAAGCTACATTGCGCGTCTGCGCGATTGTATGAAAAACCAATTCAGCGCACTCGCTTTCGCGCTCGGCGAAGAACTTTTTCAAATGTTTGCCGATCAATATTTGGAATTCTTTCCGTCTCACAGTTACACATTAAACGACCTCGGCAAAAATTTCGCTGAATATCTCCAAAAAACTCGTCCCGACGCAGATTCCGCAGAAAAAGAATCGTGGATAGATTTTATGATCGAGCTGGTGAATTTTGAATATTCGCTGTCGGTAATTTTTGATGAACACGCTGACGAAGAAATGGTTTTAGCCGATGATTCCACGCCGGACGAATCATTAAAACTCATTCCTGTTTTTCATCTTTTTCGTCACACGTATCCCGTTTGCCGGTATTATCTCGATGTCGTCAATAAAAACGCGCCCGAATTGCCGTTTGAAGAAAAAAGTTTCTGCGCCGTCAGCCGTTACAATTTTCGGCTGAATTTGTTGGAAATAAATCCGGCTCAATATTTTTTCCTCGAAAAAATTCATAGCGGAGAATCGATTGCCGAAGCCAAAAATCAAACGATTGACAAATTCGGATTTGATGCGAAAGATTTTGAAAATATTTGGCAGATGTGGAGAAAAAACTTTGTTGCAGCAGACTTTTTCGGTCAAAGATAAGTCGTTGAAATTCAATAATTTATTTTAATAATTCAACTCGCCCGCTCAAT
>DAITPE010000644.1:0-3174 GCA_036833775.1 Pyrinomonadaceae bacterium
TGCTTCCGAAATGATGCGGCGGATTTTGGTGACGCACGCGATCGCAAAAAAAACCGATAAACGCGGCGGCGAATTTATTCATTTAGAACTGGACGAAGCGATCAGTTTTTCGCAAAACAATGCGGTCGATTTTGTCGATCTGGACGAAGCTTTGGTCGAACTCGAAAAATTCGCACCGCGACAGGCAAAAGTCGTCGAAATGCGTTTTTTCGGCGGTTTGACTATCGAAGAAGTTGCAAAAACGATGAATTTGGACGAGCGAACCATCAAACGCGATTGGCGCAGCGCAAAGGCTTGGCTTTTTGAAAGGCTGAAAAATGAAGGATGAAAGCGGAGATTTGGCAGAAAATTCACGAGATTTTCAACGACGCGGCTGAACTTCCCTTTGCCGAGCGCGACGAATTTTTATCCGAATCCTGCGAAACTGCGGAAATCCGCAACGAAGTCTTAAAACTTCTCGTTGCTGAAGACGCCGCCAACAATTTTCTCGAAGAACCAGCGATTGATTTTGAAACTCCGAAAACATACAAAAAGATCGGCAGATATAAAATAATTTCCGAACTCGGAAAAGGCGGAATGGGCTCGGTTTTTCTTGCCGAACGCGAAGATTTGCCGCAAAAGGTTGCCGTCAAGATAATCAAACGCGGTTTAGATTCGGAAGATATTTTGCGCCGTTTTCATCACGAACGCGAGATTCTTGCCGCACTCGAACATCCGAATATTGCGCGGCTGATCGACGGCGGAACGACCGACGATGGTTTGCCGTTTTACGTGATGGAATATGTCGAAGGCATTCCGATCGACGAATATTGCACAAACCTCGATCTAAACGACAAGCTCCAACTTTTTCGCCAAGTTTGCAAAGCCGTTTCGTTTGCACACGCACGTTTGATCGTTCACCGCGATCTGAAACCTTCGAATATTATTGTTGACCAAGAAGGAACGGCAAAACTGCTCGATTTCGGGATTGCGAAGCTTCTTTCCGAAGACAATTTCGGACAAAAAGGAACGGCGACTTCGCTCGGAATGATGACTCCGAATTATGCTTCGCCCGAACAATTTCGCGGCGAAAACGTGACGACCGCGACCGATATTTACAGCCTCGGCGTGATTCTTTACGAAATGCTCACGGGAATTTTGCCTTACGATCTCAAAGACAAAACGCTCGACAAAGTTTTCGAAATTCTCAACGAAACAGCGACAACCAAACCGAGCGAAAATCCCAAATCTGAAATCCAAAATCCGAAATCGCTCAAGGGCGATCTGGACAATATTGTCCTGAAATCGCTCAAAAAAGAACCCGAACGGCGTTATCAATCGGTCAAAGATTTTTCCGAGGACATTCGCCGTCATCTCGTCGGTTTGCCCGTCGCGGCGCGTCCCGATACGTTTCGTTACCGCGCTTCGAAATTCGTTCAGCGCAACAAGATTTCGGTCGCGGCGGCGGTTGTTGTTTTCATTTCGCTGATCGCCGGAATTTCGGTCGCAACGTGGCAAGCCGTGGTTGCCAAACGCCAAAAAGCTTTGGCTGAAAAGCGTTTTGCCGACGTGCGCGAATTGGCTAACAAAGTCGTTTTTCGTTATCACGATGAAATTGCCAAATTTCCCGGCGCGACGGCTTTGCGCGAAGAATTGGTCAACGATGCCGTAAGATATCTCGACTCATTAAACGCCGAACAGATCGAAGACAATCAGTTGAAACTCGAATTAGCCAAAGCCTACGAAAAGATCGGCGACGTTCAGGGCAGACCTTATGCGGCGAATCTCGGAAAGTCTGAAGATGCGCTGAAAAGTTATCAAAAAGCGGTCGAGATTTTGAAAAATGCTGCCGAAAGATCGCCTCAGGAGTTTGAATTAAAGCGCGAACTCGTGCGTGCGATGATTCGGTTGGTCGCGCTCAAGGCGCGTCTGTCGGCGGAAGATTTTCAAAACGAGCTGGATGCGATCGTCAATCTTCAAACCGAAGTCAACGAAGCCGACCGCTCGAACGCGGATCAAAACGCCGTCGAGCTTGCAGAAGCCTATATTTTGAAAGGCGATTATATCTGGGCGAATCCGTCCGTGCGCCTTGAGATTTACCGCAAAGCCTTTGCTCTGCTCGAAAACATTCCCGACAAAACGCTCGAAACTCAGCATCAGTTTTCGCGCGTTTGCCAGCGGCTCGGCTCAAATTTCGTTTGGTTCGGCGATGACCTTTTGAAGAAGGGCGAAAAGGAAAAGGCACTGGAAAATTATCGAAACGCGCTGCCTTTTAACGAAAAGATGTTCGATTCGATCAAAGCCGAGATCGCTTTGGAAGGCGAAACGCAGAATTTGCAGCGGCTTTTTGCGGGTGCGAATCAGAATCTCGGTGAAAATTACGCGAAGCTCGGCGAAACGGAAAAGGGTTTGCAGATGCTCGAAAAAAATCTCGAAATTTCGTTAAAGCTCGCCAAAGCGGACGAAAAAAACACCGAAGCCTTGCTCGATGTCGCCAATGCTTTCACGAGTTTCGTGGACGCTTTCCGGCAAAACGGCGCGTTTGAAAAAGCTCTCGTCTATAACACGAAGGCTTTGGAAATACTGGAAAATTTAAGTTCGGCGGGCATCAAAAACATCGAAACCACCGCGCCGCTCATCAAACGCCTTCACGCTCAAGCCGAACTGCTCGAAAAAACGAAACGCTTCGGCGCGGCAACTTACCTCGAAAAAATAAACGAGCTGTGCCGAAACGAGATGAACAAATCGCCCTGCATCGAGATCGGTCAGATCAGCCCGTAAAAACATTCTTGCTTAAGCGAAATCCTTATAAAATTGGAGCGCAGGCATCTCTGCCTGCCCGACGTTCGAGGTTTTACGAAGAACGTCGCAACTTTTGGCGATTCTGACTTTAAAGTAACTAACGGCGTGTGAGCGTTCTTGCTTCGCTCGAACACTCACGGCAGGCAGAGATGCCTGCGCTCCAATTTGTGCTCCAATTATTTCACGCAAAGTTCGCAAAGTATTTTTTCTACTTTCGATTTAAGCAAACGGACATAATGAATCACTCTTTATTGATTTTTGAACGCAAGCAGAAGAAAGCAAATTCGTAATTCTTAATTAGGTAGTTGGACAAATTATTTATTAACAAATAATTGCGATGTGTCAGTAGCCCGCGCGTGAGCAAGGGCTAACATATTTCAGCCCTTGCTCACG
>DAITPE010000645.1:0-3170 GCA_036833775.1 Pyrinomonadaceae bacterium
AAGTTCGCAAAGTTTTATTTCTACTCTTGATTCGCATGATTATTGGTTTTCTTCCAAAATATAATGAGCTTCGACAATAACAATTGCGAATAATTATTTTATAAAATCATTTGCTTTCAATTAATTATCGAGAACTTTTCTTACCTTGCTGAGTAAAGCATCAAGCGAAAAAGGTTTTTGCAGAAAATTTGCGCCTTCTTCGATCACGCCGTGACGCACGACTGCATCGTCCGTGTAGCCGGATGTGAATAAAACCTTCAAATCGGGATGCGTTTCCACTAATTTTGAAGCTAATTCGCTGCCGCCCATTTCCGGCATCACGACATCGGTCATCAAAAGATCGATGACGATTTCGCCTTCCGCGCAAATCTTAAGTGCTTCGACGCCGTTGCGGGCTTCGATTATCTTATAACCGTAAGATTCAAGTATTTCACGATTGAGATTTCTGACAAGCTCTTCGTCTTCAACCAAAAGAATCGTTTCCGAACCCGTCGTGACTGTTTCATTTTTATCGCTTTTCATATTGTTTTTTTCTTCACTTACCACTGCCGGTAAATAAATTTTGAATGATGTTCCTTTATGCGGTTCGCTGTAAACCCAAATGTAGCCTTCGGATTGTTTGACAAATCCGTAAACCGTCGCCAAACCCAATCCGGTTCCTTTACCGACATCTTTGGTCGTGTAAAAAGGCTCGAAAATATGTTCCTTTTCTTCGCCGCTCATCCCGATTCCCGTGTCCGTGATGGTCAGCATCACATAATCGCCCGCGTTTGCTTCGTCCACCAGATCGGTAAAATGACCGTCTAAATAAATATTACTCGTTTCGATCGTCAAGATTCCACCTGTCGGCATCGCATCGCGGGAATTAACGGCGAGATTGACGATCACCTGTGAAAGTTGGTTGGTATCAACTTTTACGTCGTTAATGTCGGGTCTTAAAACCGTCTCCAAAACGACATCTTCGCCGATCAATCGTTTCAAAAGCGCGGTCGTATCGTTGATCACGTAATTGAGATTTATGATTTCCGGTTTGAGCACTTGTTTACGGCTGAAGGCTAACAATTGCCGCGTCAATTCCGCCGAACGAAGTCCGGCTTTGTGAATTTCTTCGATATTGTGCCGCAGCGGACTTTTGTCGTCGAGCTGTTTAAGCGTCAGATCGCTGTAACCATTGATCGCCGTCAGCATATTATTGAAATCGTGCGCGATGCCGCCCGCGAGTCTGCCGACCGATTCGAGCTTTTGCGCCTGCAAAAGTTTTTCTTCCGTGCGGCGCAATTCTTCCTCGGCGCGTTTGCGGTCGGTGATGTCATAAACGATCGAAAGCACGCATTGTTCGCCGTTCAGTTCGATCAGTTCGTTCGACATCAAAGTTTGAATTATTTCGCCCGACTTAGTTCTGAATGAAAACTCCAAATTTTTGGTGGTCGCGTTTTTTCTGAACATTTCCAGAAATTCATTATGTTCGATAGGTTCAGTTAAAATATTGATTTCCGTCAAACGCTGTCCGACGACTTCTTCCGACCTGTAGCCGAAAATCTTTTCGTAACTCAAATTAACATCGATAAAAACACCGTCGGAAAGCCGTACGAAAGAAACTGCCGCCGGATTTGCCTCAAATGCTTTGACAAATCTTTCTTCCGATTCGCGCAATGCTCTTTCGGCAGTTTTTCTGTCCGTGATGTCATCGAGAATGTTTAATGTTTTAAGAACTTTACCGTTTTCATCGCGCTCAAAAACCGTATCTTGGCTCAATAAAACACGCCAGTCGCCCGACGGATGCCGGTAACGGTATTCGTGCGTTAAGATTTCGCCGTCGCGCGATTTTAGAAGCAATCCAACAAATTTCCAAACATTTTCAATGTCGTCTGGATGAATTCTTTCGAAAAGTTCTTGTTTCTTTAAATTAAGAACACTCTCCGGCGCAAATCCTAAAACCTGTCTTGACGTTTCATTGACGTAGGAAATTTTTCCGGTCGTCATATCCCACAAAACGATCAAGCTCGGCGCGGTGTTGAAAATTGCCGTGATCAAACGTTCGCGTTCGGCAAGCTCGTTTGCCTGCCGCGTTCTTTCGGTAACATCCGTTAAAACTCCGTGCCAAGTTACGCTTCCGTCCGATTCTTTAACGGGTGACGAATGACCTTCCACCCAAACTTCGCCTTTATTCGGATTACAAATTCTCCAAACCTGATTCCAAGGCTGCATCGTTTGCCTTGAAACTTCGATCGAATCGATAATTCGCTGTTTGTCGTCGGGATAAATGATTTCAAAAACTTTCGAACCGTCTTCCTTCAAGTCATCAGGTGTTTCCCCGTAAAGAGCCGAAGCCGCCTGACTAATGTATGGAAACGAAGCCTTTCCGTTTTCCGTAATATTGATCGAATGAATCACGCTCGGCGAAACGGCGGCGATCGTTTCAAATCTCTGACGTTCGCGTTCGAGTTCTGCCTGCGCTTTTTTCATCTCGGTAATATCCAAAAACGATGAATAGCTGTATCGCTTGCCCCTCATTTGAATTCCGGTCGAAACAACGAGCAAATTCTTTAATTCACCCGATTTTGCCCGATTGACCGTTTCGTATTGAACTTTGTTTCCTTCTTTCACGATCTGCGTAATTCGGGCTGATTCTTCGGTCGTTTTATCAACGTCCAGATCAGCGATCTTCAATTGGCAGATTTCTTCACTTGTATAACCGAGAACTTCCGTTGCGATGCTGTTGCAGCTCACGAATTGCGTAGTTTCGGTGTCAACTACAACTTTTCCGGCTGGCGATTGCTCGAATAAAATGCGAAATCTTTCTTCCGATTCGCGTAAAGCTTCCTCGGCTTCGACTCTGGTCAATTCCGCACTTATCCATTGCGCCATGATCTTTAAAAACTCACGATCGGAATTCGGAATGTTTTTTTGGAGTTTTTTGGTTGAGATAAAACATAATGTGCCGAAAGCTTTATCGGCTTTTTCGATCGGTATTCCGAAATAAGAATTCAATCCCCAAAGCGTCAGTGCGGCTTTTTCGCAAAATTGCGATTCGGCAACATCTTCGACGACCAAAGTTTCATTGATCGAAACCGTTTCTTCGCAAATCGTATCGCTCAGATCGCATTCAAATCCCGTGTAATCGACGGTCGAAGAAACCGATTGCAAAACTTTGTAATGATTTTCGTTTA
>DAITPE010000646.1:0-3163 GCA_036833775.1 Pyrinomonadaceae bacterium
CCAGAAGCATTAACGGAAAACTGTAAATTTCAAACAGTTTGACAGTTTTCGTGCGCCCAATCCAAAATAAAACGGCGGCTTCAATCATCCAGATCAAGGTCACGAAATTTCCGTCCAATTGAACAGGAACAGCGATCGTCGCAAAAGTAATGACCAAAGCGGAAAGCAAATAGATCAAATCTTTCGTAACGATCGAAAGGCGGCTGATCGTGAATGCGAAAACGAAATGAATCAGCGCATTGCAAACCGTAAACATTCCGAGATAATTTTCAAATTCGGCTCGACCATTTAAAATCGCACATCCGAAACCGTAGAAAATAAACGCATTTGCAAGAATCAGCGAAATGTTTTCGATCGCCACGTGTTTGATATTGATGATCTTGTAAAGAAGAAAAGTAAGATAAAAAGTAAAAAAGTTTACCGACAAAAATAACAAAGCAAGATTGAAATGCTGTTCGGAATTATATTTCGTGACAAACCAACCCGAATAGATCAGCCAAGTAATTATGAATGAAGAAAAATGCAAAGATTTCCAGTATTTTTTGACCGAAACCGCGAGAATTCCGAGGTTGATAATGGCGACATAAATAAACAAAAATGTGAAATTACCCGAATTATTACTGAGCAAAAACGGAATCGCGTATGCGCCGACAAGCCCGATCTGAGCGATGATCTGCCGATTGTAAATAACTGCCGAAACGACCGTGAAAAGCGTAAAAATCAGCATCAAAACGAACGCCGTCGTCTGCGGAAAAAGTCCGTAAAGCGAATAGGCGAAGAAGGTTATGAAATACATTACAGCCATCGCGCCGCTCAGCAAAACCGCGCTGAAATTCAAATATTTCTCTCTGAACTTATAGGCAAAACCGAGCAATCCGAAACCGACGGCGTAACCGAAAATTATTCGCATTGCCGGACTTATCAAGTTTTTATCGATCGCGTATTTTGCGCCGATCGCCATGCCGAGAATCAAAACGACAATTCCGATCTTGCTCAGAAGATTTTCACCGATAAATTTTTCGAGATTCGACCTGGTTTGAGCTTGAAACGATTCAAATTTTTCATTCGGCGGTTGTTTCGCGTCGGCTTTTTGACCGACATTCGGAAAATATTCTCTTTTCGGCGGCTCAGTATTTTGCGGCGGTTTTTGCTCGAAAACGGGCGCGGCTTGCACGATATTTTCACGAGGTGGAGCTTCTACATAAGGTTTTGCATTTCCGGCGGTAATAGGATTATTGACGGTTAATCTCAAATTATGCAGTTCGTTTCTGATCTGAATGATCTCTTTTTGAAAATCGACCTGCGTTTTGACCAATTCATTCAGACGCTTTTCGAGAAATTCGATCTTTAACTGTGTCTCGTTCATAAATTTACATTTTGCGGAAAACACACTGATTCTATCCGAATTGCTTGAGTTTTGAAAGAAATTTCAATTCGCGCCCGAAATATAAATTCATCGAGAGATAAAAAAAGTTAATGTTCTCGGATTTTTACGGAAAGGAAATTCAGTTATCATATTGAATTAATTTTATCGAAAAAAAAAGAATATGAAACGAACTGTAAAAGCACCTGTCGGCACCGAATTAACCTGTAAAAATTGGCTTTCCGAAGCCGCTTACCGAATGATCCAAAACAATCTGGACGCGCAAGTCGCGTTTGATCCCGATAATTTGATCGTTTATGGCGGACGCGGAAAAGCGGCGCGTAATTGGGAATCGTTCGACGCAATTCTGGAAAGTTTGAAAAATCTCGAGTCGGACGAAACTTTGCTCGTCCAATCGGGCAAACCCGTCGCGGTTTTCAAAACGCACACCGACGCGCCGAAGGTTTTGCTGGCAAATTCAAACATCGTTCCGCATTGGGCGACGCAGGAACAGTTCGACAAATATGAGCGCGAAGGCTTGATGATGTACGGGCAAATGACCGCCGGAAGCTGGATTTACATCGGCACGCAGGGAATTTTGCAGGGAACTTATGAAACTTTCGGAAGTCTGGCAAGACAAAATAATTGGGGAACTTTAGCGGGCAAATTCGTTTTGACCGCAGGTTTGGGCGAAATGGGCGGCGCACAGGCGCAGGCGATCACGTTCAATGGCGGAGTCGGTTTGCTCGTTGATGTTGATAAATGGCGCATCGAAAGGCGTTTGCAACTCAAACAAGTTGATCTCGCAACCGAAAGTTTGGACGAAGCGTTGGAAATGGTCAAGGAATTTACCCAAAAAAGCGAAGCAAAATCGATCGCGCTTTTGGGAAATGCGGCTGATATTCATTGGCAAATTCTCGAAAAGGGAATTTTGCCCGATGTCGTTACCGATCAAACTTCCGCGCACGACGTTCTTTTCGGTTACATTCCGCAAGGACTTTCCATCGAAGAAGCAAACGAATTACGCAAAACTAACCAAACCGAATACGAAAAACGCGCGATGGATTCGATGGCAAAACACGTCGAAGCAATGCTCGAATTTCAAAATCGCGGCGCAATCGTTTTCGATTACGGCAACAATTTAAGACAAAGAGCAAAGGATAACGGTGTGGAAAACGCTTTCGATTATCCGGGCTTCGTTCCCGCGTATATCAGACCGCTTTTCTGCGAAGGCAAAGGACCTTTCCGCTGGGTTGCGCTTTCGGGCGAAAAGGAAGACATCTACAAAACCGACGAAGCGATTATGAATCTTTTCCCCGAAAACGATCATTTAACTCGTTGGCTGACAATGGCACAGGAACAAGTCGAATTTCAGGGACTTCCCGCAAGAATCTGCTGGCTCGGCTACGGCGAACGCGCCAAAGCCGGATTAAAATTAAACGAAATGGTCGCCAGCGGCGAACTCAAAGCTCCAATCGTCATCGGACGCGATCACTTGGATTGCGGAAGCGTTGCCAGTCCAAACCGCGAAACCGAATCAATGAAAGACGGCTCCGATGCAATCGCCGATTGGGTTTACCTGAACGCGATGATCAACGCCGTCGGCGGCGCAACGTGGGTTTCGCTTCATCACGGCGGCGGAGTCGGCATCGGCTATTCACTCCACGCCGGACAAGTCATCGTCGCCGACGGCACACCCGAAGCCGCCAAACGCATCGAAAGAGTTCTCACCACCGATCCCGGAATGGGCGTTGTCCGCCACGTTGACGCAGGTTATGATGAAGCGATTGAATTTGCCGA
>DAITPE010000647.1:0-3152 GCA_036833775.1 Pyrinomonadaceae bacterium
GGCGCAGGCAAACGGAACTTGGCGAATTTGCGCTTTCGATTTCGCAACGCCCGACGGCGGCGCGATTGCTTCGACGGCGATCAATTTCACGGTCTTTACGGCGGCTTCGGCAACCGTCAACGGTCGCGTAAATTCGGTCGAAGGTCGCGGAATTGTCGGCGCGAAAGTGATCTTGACCGATTCTTCGGGCAATTCGCAAACGGCGGTCACGAATTCGTTCGGAATGTATAATTTCGACGCGGTTTCGATCGGCGAAACATACACCGTCACCGTAATTCACAAACGCTACCAATTCCAAAACCCGACGCAAGTCATAAATGTTTCGGAAAATGTCAGCGGTTTGAATTTTATTGCAACGGAATAAATTTTAGACACAAAAACAGAGGACGCAGAGAAATATAATAAATCTCTGCGTCCTCTGTGTCTCTGTGGTGAATTTTTCTTAGCCTTTCGCTTTTTTGATCTCTTCGACCAAAACAGGAACGGCTTCGAATAAATCTCCGGCAATTCCGTAATCTGCAATGTCGAAGATCGGTGCTTCCGCGTCTTTGTTGATCGCCACGATCGTTCCGGCATTTTTCATCCCGACGATGTGCTGAATTGCACCCGAAATGCCCAAAGCAATGTAAAGTTTCGGCGCAACGGTTTGTCCCGACGAACCGATTTGTCGATCGATCGGCAGCCATTCTGCGTCGCAGATCGGACGCGAAGCCGCCAAATCTGCGCCGAGCGCGTCTGCAAGCTGCTGTGCGACTGCAATATTTTCCTGCGATTTGATGCCGCGACCGACCGCGACGATCACGCCCGATTTTGTCAGATCGACTGACGCTTTCGCTTCTTGGAAAGGCTCTTCGGCTTCCATCCGAATATCGCTGACATTCACTTCAACCGTTTCAACCGTCGCGCTTCCCTTCGCCGCATTATCGCCGCGAAACGCACCCGATTGAAACGTCACGAAATACGGCGCATCACCGCCGACCGTTACGTCAGCGTCTAATTTTCCTAAGAAAATACGGCGCGTCAAAACCAATTTTCCGCCATCCGCTTTGTAGCGAATACAATCGCCGACGACTTCTTTGCCGAGCCGCGTGGCAACTTTCGGCGCAAAATCACGGACTTGGTAAGTGTGCGCCATCACGACATACTGCGGATTTTCTTTGTTGATAATTGCTTCCCAAGCGTCAGCGTAAGCGTCCGGCGTGTAGATATTGAGTTTGTCGTTTTTCGCAACGATCACTTTTTCAAGATCGTAACCCGCGATTTCCTGCGCCAACGCGCAATCTTTATCGCACGGAATCACCGCCGAAACTTTTAATCCCAAATCTTTGCCGATACTCTGCGCCGCCGTGATCGCTTCGAGCGAAGTTTTATTCAAGACGCAATCTTTGTGTTCGATAAATACTAAAATGCTCATAATGATTTTTTGTAAAATGTCAGTCGTTCGTCGTTCGTCGTTCGTTGCAGGTTGAGTTTAACTCAAAATCGTAGCAAAAATTAAATTGCAACTAACTACGAACAACTAACCACGAACTAACATTAAAATACGCGAACCTCCGTTTTGAGTTTTTCGACCAATTCGACCGCGCCTGCTTTCGCGTCGCCGTTGCCGAGCATAACGGTCTGTTTCGTTTTCAGCGGCAAATAAACTTTTTGGATCGTTTGCGCTCCGTCGAAGGATTCGATCGACGGCGTAACGTCTTTAATTTCTTTTTTCTTAGCCGCCATAATTCCTTTCAGTGACGCGTAACGAATCTGTGAAATCCCGGATTGAATCGTCAAAAGCGCGGGCAATTGATATTTGAACCATTGATACCAGCCGCTTTCAAGCTCGCGTTTGACGCGCAATGATGAATCAGTCAAGCTTCCGCGATCGACTTCGATCACGATCGTTGCGTGCGGAATTCCGAGAAGTTCCGCCAAAACAACGCCCGTTTGCCCGTAACTCGCATCGTCCGACTGCAAACCCGCAAAAACGAGATCGGCGTTTTCTTCTTTGACTGCATCCGCCAATGCTTTCGCAATTTGAAGCGGCGAAAGTTTGTTCGGCTGGTCAACGACGACGTGAATCGCTCGATCCGCACCACGCGCCAAAGCGTCTTTCAAAACCGTTTTCGCCGATTGTGCACCGAGGGTGCAAGCGATAACTTCGCCTTCGCCTTTCGCTTCCTTCATTCGCAGAGCCTCTTCGAGCGCATAACCGTCCGATTCGTTCGTTTGCTGCGAAATGTTCGATTCATCGATCCATTTTTCGTCCGCCCCGACGCGCAAAACCGCGTCTTTATTGGCGACTTGTTTCATTAAAACTATTATTTTCATATATTTTTTGAATAAAGTTCGAATTTTCTAAAAATTGTATATGGTTTTGTGAAAAATTTCCAACGAAATGAATGAGTATTCATTCAGACGGAAAAATTTATTCTATCACAAGTATAGAATAAATTTTACGAATGATTCTATAAGCGAAAAAGAATTTTCAGGCGGCAACTTTTTTGATTCTTCTGCCGATGCTGTCGGATGCAACAAAAATCTTGCGAAGCGGAACCGCACCGAATAATTTATATTCGCCGACCGCCGCAAGTCCTGCCGAAGCGATGCATCCGCATTGCGAACAATCGGGATTTCCGCCGAATTGACACGGCACGACCTTGCTTTTCAAGTCAGCCGTTAGATTGAGCGTCGTTTTCGCAAAAATGCATTCGTCGGGATTTTTCGGCGGATTGCGATAACCTTCGATTACTTGTTTCGGCAAGTTTAATTTCGGGAATGTTTGTTTCAATTGTTCGAGTTCGTCGATTACTTTTTTGCGCGTTAGCGGATCGAGAATTTCTTCGCCTTCCGCGCCAATCTGCGGAGTGAAGAGTGAAAACCAAATCTTTTTCACTTCCGGTCGCGCCGACCAAAATTCTAAAAATTCTTCGTAATAACCTTCACGATTCGCAGTTTGCCCCGTGATCGTGCAATGAACTGTAATTTGCTGACCTTCGATATTGCGCAGAATTCTTTCGTAAGTTGCAGGTTTTCGACGTGCATCGTGTTCAGGCTGAAGTCCGTCGATCGAAACAACGAGATGAAGAT
Source organism: Pyrinomonadaceae bacterium (assembly GCA_036833775.1). Classification (GTDB taxonomy): domain Bacteria; phylum Acidobacteriota; class Blastocatellia; order Pyrinomonadales; family Pyrinomonadaceae; genus JAJQRF01. The sequence goes on from DAITPE010000647.1 coordinate 3,076, forward strand.
TTTCAATTTTTGCCCAAGATTTCGGAATTTCTCTAACCGCGCTCGTGACAAGCTGAACGGCGATTCCCATTTCGCTT
>DAITPE010000648.1:0-3128 GCA_036833775.1 Pyrinomonadaceae bacterium
GATTTCGTTCTTTCGATCCCGATTACCTATTTCTTCAAAGCTTTTCTGCAAGGCTTTGAGTAGAATTGTCAGGGTTGTTAAGCGCTGTTGCCCATCAACCAGTTCGGGTTTATTTAATCCGCCGACGTGTGTGTGAGTGTGCAATAGAATCATTCCGAACAGATGTCCATCACCATCCTTGAGCATATTAATATCATCAAACAGTGCGGCGACCTGATTATATCCCCAAGCGTATCTGCGCTGATACGAAGGCACGATAAATTGTTCGTTATTAGTAGCAAAGAGCTGAGCGATAGTGAGTTTATTAGGAGTTATATTCATACTATTTTTTGATTTGGAGTTAAACAAATAATTTCATTTGGTTGTTTTCTTCTTTCGGAACGGTTACTGTTTCGCCTTTTTCCTGTGCGATTAGTTTTCCTTCAAACGCCTGTTTCAAAATGCTTTGGCGCAGGGCTTCGGCTTGTTTCAAACTCGCGTTAATGGTTTCTTCGAGTTTATCGCAGACGCTCAGACGGCTTTCGATTTCTTCGACAATGCGTTGTTGTTCCTCAATTGGCGGAATAAGTAGTTCAAACTTTCTAATATCATTTTGAAACAAATGCGGTGTCGCGCTTCCGGTTATTCGCTCTTGAACAAGACGTTGAAGTTTTGGTCCGCTTAGAAGATAAAAAAGAAATTCAGGAACGAATATTTCAAGTCCGCGGATTACAAGCAAAGACGAATTTACCGTGGCTTCGTAAAGTAAGTTTTTAATGATGCCGATCTTACCAATTCCAGCGCCATCCTTACAAAGTAAAATGTCGTCGTTTTGCAACATGATTTCAGGACTTTCTTCATACCGTTCCTTCGAAACATGAAAGGCATCTTTAAATTCAACGTATTTACCATAATTTAGTGAGTGAACACTTAGAAAAAGCGGTCCTTCTGATTTGTATTCATCCTTTTTTAACCCCCGCCATCCGATTCTACCAGCAATATAAATAAGTTTATCCAGTGTTGCAGTCGCCCATCCTGCTACTTCTTTGCTTTCGCTAAAAGTAAAATCGTAATTTTTAACAGGCTTCTTTTCGCCTTTTTTCTTTGCTTCATCAAACTCTTGTTTACGTTTTTCTGCAACTCCTTTTAATTTCTCGAATGCAGATTTTGTTTGATTACATTTTCTCCATTCTTCCGTTAATTTGCCTTCAAATGCATATTTCAACACAGCTTGGCGATAGCTTTTTAATTGTGCTTGGGCGGTTTTGAGGCTTTCCAGTCCTGCATCCAATTCCGAAAAGAGTTCTTCGATTTTGGCGACAATCCGTTCCTGCTCGGTAAGCGGCGGAATTGGAACTTCAAATTCCCTCAGCGCTTTTAACCCAACATTTTTGATGGTGCTTCCAGTTGCTTTTTCGTTGGTATATTTTATGAAGCGATTTGTAGTTAAACAATACCTAATAAATCGTTTATCAATGTGGTTCAAAACATTGAAGTAACAAGCACTTTTACCTAAAATAACCTTTTCATTTCTGTAAAATGCTGTGTTACCAATAGTTCCATTTATTGAAATAAGAATCGTCCTTTCTGTTAAATTCTTTTTGTATTTATCAAATTCGGATTTTGAAACTCTTTTTGTATTTTCTTTAAGTTCAATTTTTCCGTCTGTTAAATTATTCCCATTTATAAAATAGTATTCGCCATCTGAAGAATACTTTGGCGTTCCGTGCAATCCATCACCTAAAATGGAAGTTAAATCCTTTAGCGTTTGCCGTTCCCAACCTTTCGGTAATTCGTTTTCGTTTATCATTTTATGCCGCCAGAGCTTCGTTTATTTCTTCGATAATCGGATTCATCTGTTCGCCGAAAAGCTGATACATTTTGCCTAATCCGCCGGCGGGCGCGAACGGTTCGTATTCAAAATCTTCACGCTCGATGTGAAACGATGTCGCAATGTGGTCTTTGACCATTCTCAGCCACTGCATTTGTTCCTCGTTAAATTTCAACGCGCCGGATTGTTTGCCGAAAACCCAATTCTGAAAGTTGCGGTCGATCGTTTTCCCATAATCGGTCAGATTTTCATCAATGCCGCAAACTCTGCGAATCAGCGCGACGAGCGCGGTCAGTTCGGTTTTCGGCTCGGTCGTCGCTTCGTCCAATTGGTTGTAAGCCTGCCAGACATTGAGCGGCGCAAGGCGCGGGCGTTCAGTTTTCAGCCGTTCGCTCAGATCGCGGATCATTTTGTAAGTCAGTTCGCGTCTTTGATAAGGCTGACCGTAAAAAATCTGCAAAGCCGTAATCTCATCGCGGTGTTCAGCAATCCACGCCACAAAATCCTTGATAAGCGCGTTTGCCTGTTCCTTTTTGTCTTCGTCCCAACCGGCTTTGATAACCTTGTCGGGATTGATCGTGTCAATTATCTGGTCGAGCGATTTACGGACGTTTTCGACAAATTCATTGAGTTCGCCCGTAAAAACTTCTGCCGCCTGTTCGATGATCTGCTCATGCCGTTCTTTTACCTTTTCGTCGATCTCATTGAGCGAAAGATCCGGTGATTCCGCCGTAATTTTTGCTTCGAGTTCGTCGAGCGTGTCGGGACTGTAAGCGAGCAAAAGATTTCGGGCGACTTCCGTGACGGTTTTGCCGTTCGCCTTCGCCTGAAACTGTTCGCGCTGCACGTCGCTGATCTGTTTGTCCATGCGGATCAGACGGTTTGCCAGAGATGAAAAAATATCTTCATCGCGCACGCCGACGGCAATTGCACCCATCAAATCTTTGAGCGAAACGCCGGGTTTCCGCTCCATCGGTCGGCTGTCGGTTTTCAAGCTTTTCGTTACGCCCGCCGCGTCAACGATCACAAAATGGTCTTTCGTAAATTTAGCGGTCGGCGTAACTTTTCGCAAATCGTCGAGCGAAATTGTGCGCGTTCCGCGTCCCTTCATCTGCTCGAAGTAATTGCGGCTCCGCACGTCGCGCATAAACAGCAGACATTCGAGCGGACGGACATCCGTTCCGGTGGCGATCATATCGACCGTGACGGCGATGCGCGGATAATAATCATTGCGAAACTGCGTCAGAATAGATTTCGGGTCTTCGTCGGTTTTATACGTCACCTTTTTGCAAAAGCGATTCGCTTCACCGAATTCCTC
>DAITPE010000649.1:0-3124 GCA_036833775.1 Pyrinomonadaceae bacterium
GACGAACGCCGGACAAATTACAACAGGTTCGCTTTCGCGTTCAGACCGGATCGCAAAATACAATCAACTGCTCAGAATCGAAGAAGATTTAGACACTTCGGCAAGATTTTTGGGCAGAAAGGCTTTCTACCAAATCAAAGGTTAAGTTTTTAACGCAAAGACGCAAAGGCGCAAAGACGCAAAGTTTTCAGATAAAAATTACGAAACTAAAATTTTGTAATTAATTCTAAAAAACTTTGCGTCTTTGCGCCTTTGCGTTAAAACTTTCTTAGCTGAAAATCTTTTCCGGCAAAACGCTCATACATTTTTCGTAAAGCGCGAGGCGTTTGTCGTAATGCAGAGCTTTTTTCTTGGCATCGCCGCGATTGACTTTTCCCGAAACGCCGAAGAAATCCTTCTTTTTCGCAAATTTTGACAGATCGTTGTCGCGCCAGAAAATAAGCGCGGATTCGACCGCAATGTCGATTTCGGCAAGCCGCAAAGGTTCGGCTTCAAAGTCGATTCCCAAACGGTCGTGCGTCGATTGCGTCACGCGTTTGTAATTAAATCTTCCCGTCGTCTGAAAAAATCCGCGACCTTTAAAACGCATTCCGTCGCCCGTTTTGGTATTTCCCAAATCTTTGCGTCCTTCGTAAGCTCTGCCCGAAGCGTATTCGGTCGTCGTCCGCAAATAATCGGTTTCAACTCCGCCGGTTGCCAAAAATGCCGCAACTTCGAGCTTTGAAGTGATTTTATATTCCTGCAAATGCAGATTAAAAGATGCGATAAAACGATTGCGAAGTTCGGCTTTCGTGCCGGGAAAAATCTTTTTCAGCATTTCCGCCGTGATTCCGTTTTCCTTCGGCTTTGCCGGCTCAAGACCGACTTGTTTTGCCAACGCCCAAGTTTTGTCGCCGACGATGCCGTCGTCTTTCAAACCGTGTTCGCGCTGAAATTCCTTTGTCACGGCGGTCGTGATTTTTCCGAAATCGCCGTCAACTTTGACCGTAAAACCCTGCGATTTCAAAAAACTCTGCCATTCGGCAACTGCTATTCCTTTCATTCCTTCTTTAATGACCATTTTCTTTCTCCTTAGATTTTGAGTTTAGGTAAATCGAAAAACTGACGAAAATAATATACAAAATTTGCGCTTAAAAGAACATTTTTATAATTTAAAACTCGTAAATGAAAAAAATCATCATCATCGGTTCGGGCGGCGCAGGCAAATCCACTTTTGCGCGTGAACTCGGCAAACTGTTGAAAATAGAAGTTTTGCATCTCGACAAACTTTACTGGAAACCGAATTGGGTTGAGCCGCCGAAAGACGAATGGAAAAAATTGCTCGAAAAGGAATTACAAAAAGACGAATGGATTATGGACGGAAATTTCGGCGGAACGCTCGAAATGCGTCTTAATTATTGCGACACGGTAATTTTTCTCGAACTTCCGCGTGTCGTTTGCCTTTACCGCACGTTCAAACGCTGGACAAAATATTGGAACACGAATCGCCCCGATATGACCGTTGGATGCAACGAAAAATTCGATCTGGAATTTCTCGGTTGGATTTGGAACTTTCCGAAAACAAAAAAGCCGAAAATCGATGAATTATTGAAGCGTTTTGAACACGAAAAAACAATAATCCGCCTGCATTCGGCAAAGGAAGTTAAGCAGTTTTTAGAAAAATTAAAGGCGAAAGAAAATTAAGACTTTTGCCTTTTTCAGTTATTTAATGACGGCAAGAATTTGCGTCGCTTCTTGGCTCAAAACGCTTTCGGCGGCGCGGTCGATGTCGCTTTCGCCTTTGTTTGAAGCCTTATTTTGCAAAACGCTTTTTCCGTCGGCGAGCGAAACGAGTTTGAAATCGACCTGCACGTCGTAATTCCGCAAAGCATTCGGATCGGTTCCGGTAACTTTTCCGAACATTCCGCCGATCTTGCTCGAAGTCGATTGTTTGAGTTTAGAAAAATCGCTCGTCAACACATAATCGCAATTTGCCGAACGCGCATCCGCTTCGCTCGAAATCGTCACGGCTTCGATCTTTCCGCCCGTTAATTTCTGCGCCAGAAACATTTGCAGATTCGTGGTCGAAATGTTTTCGCCGTTTTTATTGGTCGGAAGATAAACGCCGATGCGAATTTTTCCGGCGGCTTTCGGTTTCGGCATTCCGCTCGACGTCGGCATATTTTTCACGGGTTTTGAATCTTCGTCATCATTGCCCATTCCGCGCATGATCGCCGCCATATCGGGTTTGCCGTAAAGATCGTCGGCATTTGAAGCGAGCGCGTAGCCTTGCGGAACATCGAAAAGCGCGGCGTCGAGCGTTGCTTTTGAAAATTCCAAAGTTTCCGTCGTCTGCGAAAAACTCATTCCGCCATTTCCGAAAGTGCGCGTTTCCTGCAAAGCGAATCCGAGCTTACCGCTGCCGCTGTTCTTATAAACGAAACGATCCTGACAACTGCCTTTGCTGCCGCGTTCGACGGGCATTCGCGGAACAGACGGGCGCGAAACCGGACACGAAAATTCGGGCAGATCGATATACCAACCGTCCGACTGCATATCCATTCCTTCCTTCATACAAGCGTCGGGCGAAGCTTCCATTTTCATCGAAGTTTTAATGTGCCGCGCCGTCATTCCGAACATTTGCTTGCGTTCGCCCGTGTCGATCGTGCTGGAAATCATCGTCACCACGCCGCCTTTTATAGTCGGCGTATTTTTCGGTGCGGTCGTTTTCGGTTTTGCGGTCAGCGCAGTTTCTTCCGCGCCATCGTCAAAAGGCTCGATAAAATAACTCTTTTTCTTGTCGCTGATCTTAACGTGCCGCTTCAAATCGCATTGCTCGACATCGGCGACGTCGCCGCCCATGCCCATAAAACCGCCGCCTTCGGTGCGTTTGCGTGCTCCCTTGACGTAAACCGTCGATTCGCTTTTTTGTCCGTTCATCGAAACCGTCTGCCGAATTTTATAATTTTGTGCAAAACAACCCGAAGCAACAAACAAACAAATCGACAAAACGAAGAATGTTTTCCGACCTAAACCTTTCATATTCTTTTCCTCTTTTTATTAAAATTAGGGATTAATTTAATTTTACTCCTGTTTTATTCAAGCCGAAAGCTAATTCGCACGTTTGGCTTTAAATTTCCCGTAA
>DAITPE010000650.1:0-3124 GCA_036833775.1 Pyrinomonadaceae bacterium
CTTAATCAATGTCGCGCAGGGCTTGAACGCTTTTGAGAATCGTGTAACTCATTTTTTATTTACACGATTCTTTAAACGTTCGATGCCGCGTTTTTTTATTTCTTCAAAATCCGTTTTTGTCAGCGGCGAAAAATCTCCGCTTTCGACCGCTTCGACCAGCAACTCTTCGAGCTTTTGCTGTTGGCGTTGTTTCAAATAATTTCTTACCAGATCGCGGAAAAATTCGCTTGTATTTCCGTATCCTTCCGCCGCAATGACTTCTTCAACTTCGGCTTTCATCGAATCGGGAATCGAAATATTTATTGTTGCTGTTGCCATAAATTACCTCTGAAAAAATCTTAGCATTTTGGCAATAGATGTCAATAGATTTTAACTACTCGTAATAAACCTTCAAAAGCGTTAAGCCGTTGGCGGGTGCGGTTTTTCCGGCGAGATCGCGGTTTCCCGTGATGATCGCCGTTTGGATTGTATCAGAATCTTTTTCGTTTCGCCCGACTTCCAAAAGCGTTCCGACGAGCGAGCGAACCATATAGCGCAAAAATCCGTTTCCCGTCACGCGAAATTCGATCAGCGAAGCATTTGCACGCGCGTCCCAAACGGATTCGACCGTGAAATCCGTCAGCGTCCGAACTTTTGTTTCGGCGTCGGTGCGCGTGGAAGAAAACGCTGTCCAATCGTGTTCGCCCAAAAATAAACGCGCCGCTGTGTTCATTTTGCCGACATCGAGCGGACGATTTTCGTGATGTGCGTAACGCGCCCAAAAAGGCGAAATCACGGGCGCATTTATCACGCGGTAAACATAAGTTTTTCCTTTCGCCGAAAATCGCGCGTGAAAATCGTCCGCCGCTTTTTCGACGTTCAAAATCCGCAGATCGCGCCAGAGATTACCGTTAATCGCATTGCGCAGATTTTCCGGTTTGAACGGGCGCACGAGCTTTACATTTGCCACTTGACCTTCGGCGTGAACGCCCGCGTCCGTTCTGCCCGAACCCGCAACATAAACTTCCGCGTCTTCGATCAGCGACAAAACGCGCGTCAATTCGCCCTGCACCGTGCGCTGATTATCCTGCACTTGCCAGCCGTGAAAATCCGTTCCGTCGTATTGTACGAGAAGTTTAAAGTTCATTTTTTAATCAATATATTTTAGATTATTAGAAAAAATCTCAATGCCGTGTAAAAGAACTTTGCGAATAATTTCAAGTTCTTTTTTGTTCCAACTCGGTTTATAAAATTTTCCTTGCGGTGTTATTACAGGCAAATTATTTCCTAAAAACAACTTTTCGTAAATCTTTTCTGTATCTTTTCGTTCAGAATTGAAAGTTTCTTCAACAGAAAAAGAAATATCACCAAATAAATTCCACGCATTAAGAAAATCCACGCAATTTACTTCAAAAAGTCTCTTGTGAAAAGTTTTTGCTAATTTATCGAGATCACAAAAAAATGGTTCTTCGTCTTTAAGCGAAATCTTTTGCTTTTTTGCGTAAGTTTTTATCTCTTCTAAACTTCGACAAACCAACAATTTCTTTTCTTTGTTTACGCAAACGCCATCTTCTTCATCAGTAAACCAAATAAAATAATGATCGTTTTCATTAAAATGACAATTACAAATGTAATATTCTCGATTCATTTTTACTTGATAAATGTGTGGTGTTTTTATAATTTAATCAAACTGAAACCGTTTACAAAACCTTGTTTCCAAAATCCGAAAAATTTATCGTTTCCAGCGATCACGAAAGTTAAAATCGCTCCGAAGAATATTAAATTAGCGACGGGCAAAAACAAAATGCTGAAAATCAAACCTGCTTCGTGCAGATCGCTTTGTCCGAAATGAAATTCCTGCCAACCCGAAAGCAGATGAAACGCGGTACTTGCGCCCAAAACAGTTAAAAATATCGGCAAAGATTTTTCGGGCAAAAACCATGCAATCGGCAAAATCAAACAACAAACCGTCGGCAAAAAATAAGGCGCGAGCGTGACCAGAAAATTATGTCCGCCATACATTTCGACGTAACCGCCGCTTGTAAACGTAACTCTAAAAGATTTTGGTTTTTTAAAGAACAAAAGCCCGACGATCAAGTGCGTCAATTCGTGTTCAAAAGTGCAGAAAACTTGAAGAAACCTTTTAAATATCAACCAGAAAAACGCGAACAAAATAAAGCCGATCGCAAACGGCAAAACTCTCGAAACTTGCCAAGTTTGTTTGGTCAAAACTTCATAAAAAGCCGAACCGAAACCGTAAGCCAGAAACGGCAAAAGCAAAATTGCGACAATTTTCCCGACAATATTCAACATGAAAACTTCAAAAGAAGAATTAACAGGGATGATAGGATGAAAAGGATAAAAGAGGGAATTGAAATCTTGATTTTTGTTTTTATCCTTGTTTATCCTGTCATCCCTGTTAATTAAATTTTTTCCTGACGGCTTCCGGGTTTGTAGGCTTCGTCGCCGTTTTTGCACATCGGACATTCTTCGGGTTTATAGCTCGGAACTTCCAAACTTAAGAGCGCGATGCGCGGAACGCCGACGTCGGCTTTTCCGCCCGAACGATCGATGATCGAAGCGGCATTTGTAACTTTTGCGCCGCGCGATTCTAAAGCGTCGATACATTCGCGCGTCGAACCGCCGGTCGTGATTACGTCTTCGACGACTAAAATTCTTTCGTTTTCCTTGACCGAAAAACCGCGTCGAACCGTCATTTCGCCGTTTTGTCTTTCCGTCCAAATAAAACGAACGTTCAATGCTTGCGCGACGGCGTAACCGATCACCAAACCGCCGATCGCGGGCGAAGCGACGGTTTCGATATTTTCATTTACAAACTGTTCGGCGATTGCTTTGCCGAATTTTGCCGCGTCGAAAGGAAACGCAAGCGCGAGAGCGCATTGCAGATATTTCGGGCTGTGCAAGCCGCTCGAAAGTATAAAATGTCCTTCTAAAAGCGCGTTCGTTTGGCGAAAATGTTCTAGGATTTGTTCTGAATTCATAAATTTTCGGTTAAAGAGCAAACGGAATTATGACAAAATTCCGCAAAACTTCACAACGATTAAAAATAAAAACCTTAATTTAACTAAATTCGATTCAAAAAACTCTGCGTTCTCTGCGCCTCTGCGTGATAAATTTCGATGAA
>DAITPE010000651.1:0-3106 GCA_036833775.1 Pyrinomonadaceae bacterium
ACCTTTGATTCATATAAAAAGTCAAAGTTTATTTGAAAAAAATGCAAAAATTTAATGAATTTTTAAGAATTTTTCATATTTTTCGCTTGATTCCATAAAAAATCCATCTCTTCAAGCGTCGAATCTTCCAATTTTTTGTCTTGCCGTTTAATTTCTTTCTCAATGAATTTGAAGCGTTTACGGAATTTTCGATTCGTTTTTTTCAAAGCCGTTTCAGCGTCAACGTCCAACTTTCGCGCCAGATTTAAAACCACAAAAAGCAGATCGCCGATCTCTTCTTCGATATGTTCGGCGTTTTCTTCTTTTTCTATCGCTTCTTTCAGTTCGTCTGTTTCTTCCGTCAATTTGTCGAAGATTTGTTCGACGTTTTCCCAATCGAATTTAACTTTCGCGGCTTTTTTCGTAAGCTTTTGACCTTCAAGGAGCGCGGGAAAATGAACGGGAACGTCGTCTAAAATTGATTCTTTCTGCTTTTCGATTTTTCCCGAAGCTTTTTGTTGAGCTTTTTTTAGTTCGTCCCAATTATTTAAAACGTCCTGCGCTGTTTCCAATTCTTTTTCGCCGAAAACGTGCGGATGACGCAAGATAAGTTTTTCCGTCACGCCTTGCACGACCTCATCGATCGTAAAATCGCCGCGTTCGGCAGCGATCGTCGAATGAAAAACCACTTGCAAAAGCACATCGCCCAATTCTTCGACCAAATTATGAGTTTCGCCCGTTGCGGTCGCTTCTTGAATCGCATCGAAAGTTTCGTAACATTCTTCCAAAAGATACTGCGAAAGCGATTCGTAAGTTTGCTCACGATCCCACGGACAACCGCCCGGCGCACGCAGCCGCGCCATGACATTTACGAGTTCATCGAAATTTTTTGACATAAAATCCTGTTCGTTGTTCGTGGTTAGTTGTTGGTCGAATGTTTTTTGCGACGAACGAAGAACAACTAACTACTAACGAATTAGTAATTTTGAATTTTTTTTCGGCAAAATGCTACTATCGAATATAGAAAAAATAAGGATTTAATAAAACAATGGTAGAAAGAGAAGAAGAACAACCTGTCATTAAAGTTACCGACCGCAGAAAATTTAATCTTGACGGAAGCATCCGTGAAGGTTTTGAAACGGAAGCGGAAAAACCGCAAGTCGAAACGCCTGCCGAGCCGAAAAAAGAAGAAATAAAATTTACCGAGCCTGCACCGACCGCCGAAATCGAAGAAGAAATTCCGGCTTTGCAGGAAACCGACGAGATCGGCGACGACGAAGAAATTCCCGGCGCAGAAGACCCCGCAAGCTTTATCAATTTTCTTTCAACTTTGGCAACAAACGCCGCCGCTGCGCTCGGCGCAATGCCGCATCCGGTCACAGGACAAAGAAGTCTTGATTTAGACACGGGCAAATATTGGCTCGACGTTCTCGGAATGTTGCGCGAAAAAACGCAGGGAAATCTTCACCCGCAGGAAGCCAGACTGCTTGACGGACTTCTCGGCGATCTGCGGATGCAATACGTCCAACTCGTCCGCGCCACCGAAGAAAGATTAAAACAGCAAGCCGCGCAGAAGTTTTCGGCAGGCGACATTCTCGGCAAGAAATAGTGGCGAGTAGAGAGTAGAGAGTGGAGAGAAAAAAATCTTCCTACTCTCTACTCGCAACTCGCAACTCTCTACTCAAATGAAAATAACTTTCCTCGGCACAGGCACTTCGACGGGCGTTCCATCGATTGGATGCGAATGTGAAACTTGTCTTTCCGACGATCCGCGCGATAAACGTCTGCGTGTTTCGATTCTCGTCGAACACGGCGGCAAAAAGATTCTCGTCGATACTTCGATCGATTTTCGCCAGCAAGCCTTACGTGCCAAGATCAGCTATCTCGACGCGGTTTTGATCACACATTGCCACGTTGATCACGTTTTCGGGCTTGACGACATTCGCCCGCTCAATTTTCGTTACGGCGCGATGGGCGTTTACGCCAACGAGATCGCGTGGACAGATTTACGCCGAATTTTCCAATACATTTTCAAACCCGTCCATTTCGGCGGTGGACTTCCGCAGCTAATTCCGCACACGGTCGCGCACAACGCGCCGTTTATGATCGGAAACGAAATCGAGATCACACCGCTCGAAGTAATTCACGGCAAACTTCCCGTCATCGCTTACCGTTTCAACGATTTCGCATACGCGACCGACCTGAAAACCATTCCGCCGGATTCGATGGACGGCTTGCGCGACCTCGAAGTTTTAATTTTAGATTGCGTCCGCCTCAAACCGCATTCGACGCATTTATGCCTCGAAGAAGCAATCGCAATCATCGAGGATTTAAAGCCTAAAAAAGCTTTTCTCACGCATCTGAATCACGACATTCTGCACGAACGCGAATCGAAAATCTTACCCGATAATGTTTTTCTAGCGTATGATGAATTGATTATTGAAGATTAAAAATATGCAGAAAATCTTTACAGAATTTTGGTCAAAGTATGATAAAGCAATGCTTTTGCCGGAAAATGAGCAAAGCATAAGATTAGAACAAATTTTAGTTGAACTCGAAAATGTTTCTGAAAATCAGCGAAACGATGAATATTTTTACTTGAAAGGTTTTATTAATTATATGAAAGAACCTTCAAACCTTTCCGAAGCAAAAATAAATTTCCAGAAGGCACTCGAAATAAATCCTTTTGAATCGTATGCGCGGCTTTATTACGGGCATAGTTTGTATGATTTAGGCGAATATAAAGAAGCCGAATATAATTTCTCGATTGTTGATAAGGAAGGATTCAACGAAAATGTTCAAGAGCTTTTGCAGATGAAGGCTGACGAAATGCTTGTCTGTTGTCACATTAAAGAAAATGGATTGGACGAACAGCGTTTGACCGAAGCGACAAAATTCATTAACAAATATTTCAAACTGGACTACTGCGACGATTATTTATTCAACTTGTCGAAAGTATTGAAGGAATACGATATAAATTTAGACGAATTGGTGATTAAAAATCTAAAATTCCGCCAAGCAACTGTTGAAGATTTGCCTGAAATTGTCCGAATGTTGGCGGACGATTTTCTTGGGGCACAGCGTGAAAAGTATGAAAATCCTTTGCCTGAAAGTTATTTGAAAGCAT
>DAITPE010000652.1:0-3101 GCA_036833775.1 Pyrinomonadaceae bacterium
ACGAATTTCCTTCATTTATCCAAACTTTGTAATAACCGTTTTCGCCCCAACTCGAAGCGGTCGGCTGTTGGATTTGGATGGGAATTTTCGCGTCGAGAAAATCTCCGGGCGCAATCGGCTCGATCTCGTTTTGGTCGAAATGAAACTTTTTGAACAAAAAATCGATGAACTGCGGACCTTCAAACCACCAATGACCGTAAAGCTCGGCATCGTAAGGCGACGTGACGAGCGGCGGATGTCCGCCGAAATTGTCGCGCAATTTTCGCGCTTGTTCGATGCGTTTGCCGATAAAATCGGTCGCGTCTTTGGCGGCTTGCTCGTTTGCCCACGCGGGAACGTAAGCTTCTTTGAATTGCTGTGACACGTTTTTGCCCGAAATGCGGTGATATTTCAAACCTAAATGACGGCGTTCGCCGTTTGAATGAAGATGCGGTTTGAGATATTCCATCGGCAAATCCCAACCGATGTCGCGGTAAAATTCGCGGTAAAGCGCGTTGCCCGGATAACCGACTTCCGCGCTCCAAACCTGTTGCGAAGTTTCCACGTCACGCGCAAAAACGGCAACGCCGTTTGGACAAAAAACAGGCGCGTGAACGCCGAAACGCGGGCGCGGATCGCCGTAAAGAATCGCGTGCGAATCGCCGATAAAATATTCGATGCCGAAATCCTTCAAAATATGTTCAACGCCGGGTTCGTAAGCGCATTCGGCAAGCCAGATTCCGCGCGGCTGGCGACCGAAATGTTTTTTGTAATTCGTGACCGCGATCTGAATCTGTGCGCGCCGCGCTTCCTGCGTCGAAATCAGCGGCAAAAATCCGTGTGTCGCACAACAAGTGATGATTTCCAAAACGCCTTCGTCCTGCAATTCACGAAACGCATTTATCAAATTTCGCCCGTATTTATCGTTCCAAAGATGCAGAGCCGCGCTCAAATTATCGACATACATCTGCGCCGCCGCGACAAAATTCGGTTCTTCGCGCTGTGTGCGGTCGAGTTCTTTTTTCGCCAATTCCAACAAGTTTTCCAAATGCCGCGTGTATCTTTCCTGCAAAAGTTTGTCCGCCAGCATTTCGCACAGCGGCGGCGAAACGTTCATCGCAAGGCGCGGCGTTGCGCCCGCTTCGTGCAGATTTTGGAAAATAAAAATCAACGGCAGATAAACTTCCGTGATCGCTTCGTAAAGCCAATCTTCTTCCAAAAATTCAGGGTATTCGGGATGACGAACGAACGGCAGATGCGCGTGTAAAATTAAGCTGAAATATCCTGTCGGCATATATGTTTTGAATCGATTTTAAGAAGTTTCAGATTACCACAGATGCTCTATATTTACATAAATTTACGCCGTCGGCTACAAAGAAAAAGAGATACGGCAAATTTGATTTGAACGGCTTTCATTAAGCCTCTTCAAAAAAATTTATGCAAAAAGAGTCCAACAAACTTCAGTTTGCTGATGCGTTTAGATAAACGACAAACTAAAGTTCGTCGGACTCTTTTTCAACCACGCGGATGAATGAAAACATCACAGATTTTCGCTAATAACGGTTTATTCGACATTTTCAGCATCGGAATTAAACAAGTAAGCGTCGGAAATTCACAAGTGACTGTCGGAAAAAGAAAAGTAACCGTCGGAAAAGCACAAGTGAGCGTTGGAAATTTACAAGTGACTGTCGGAAATCCGCAAGTGAGCGTTGGAAAAACACAAGTGAGCGTTGGCAATGCGCAAGTGAGCGTCGGAAATTCACAAGTGAGCGTCCGCAAAACGTAAGTGACCGACCGCAATGCACAAGTGAGTGACCGCAACGCACAAGTGACCGACCGCAACGCGTTTGTTTAAGGAATCTTTAATGAAATTTACTGCTGAAGAAGAAAGATCAACGGCGAACTTATGCGAATCGCGGCAAACGGAGAATTTCTTGCGTAAAATAATAAAGGGGTAAGGCAAATCGATAAAAAATCTGCCTTATCCCTTTTACAATTTCCGTTTGTTTGCTTCTATTTTCCCAAATTACTCGAACTGAGCGGCGAAATCTTTGAAAGCCATTCGGTCGGCAGAAGTTCGGTCGGCGCATCGCCCGTCACACGCGTTTTCGGCACGACTCTTTTACGCAAAGATTTCGGGAAATTGACCAAGCTCAACCCGTAAACTGCCGCGCCGATCGTTTCTTCTTCAAAAATTTCTTCCGTGTAAATATCGAAATTTTCCTGCAAAGCCGCGAGCGATTTTTCCGCGCTCAAATCCGCGTAATGTTCCTGCAAAATAAGGAAAAGTGCTTCGCTGATCTGTCCGCGCAATTCGTCGAGCGAAACGCCCGAAGCAAGCGCGAGAAGCGCGAAACGAACTTCGTCCGTATTGATCTCGCTGAAATTGAGTTCACGACCGCCGAGCAGTTGATTCAAAGCGTTTTGCGTCGCAAAATCCGCAGTTTCAGGCTCATCGCCCGCCAGCGCAACCTCAAAAGCGTCGAATTTGAAGCCCGATTCGTCCAAAACCTTCGCAAAATCCTTCGCCGAAACTGCCCAATCCGCTTCCGTCGCCTGTCGCGGCGAAGGCGATTTGCGCGGCGTTTCGATCACGTTTGAAAACATTATGCGAAAATACGGACGATTCGACGCATAAAAACCGACTTCGGCTTGATAACTCGAATCCGATTCGGCGTTGAACCAATAGTTTCCTTCGGCTTCGACGGGGAAAATCTGTTCGTAGCCGTTTTTCCGGTTGATAAACTTAACGACAAGCTGATAATTGCTGCGGTTTCCGTTCAAAACTTTGCTCAAAGTCTGAAACGGATTGTTTTTCACAGACCAGTAAAAAAACAAACGATTCGGCGACTGCATCTGCAAACGCGCACGATTTTCCTTCGCAAGTTCGGGCAATTTCGGCGCGGCAAGCTCGGCAAAGATCGGATCGACTTCTGCTTCGGTTTCTTCAGTTGTTTCTTCCAAATCCTTCGCCAAAAAATCCGGCGGCGCAACGTCTAAAGAAAGCAGATCGTCTTCGTCTTCAAGCGGCTTTTTCACCGTTGAAGAATAAGAAATCGGGTCTAATTGAAAATCTTCCAAAATTATCTCTTCGCTGTCTGAATCGTGGTTTTCGGGCAAAT
>DAITPE010000653.1:0-3096 GCA_036833775.1 Pyrinomonadaceae bacterium
TCAAGACGCAAAGCACGCAAAGCCTTTATTTATCGTGAATACTTTCTACTATTGAACATAATTTATTCACAAAACTGATTTCAATGTAAAATAAATCCGTGTCTATGTGCGGATAATTTTGTCCTTTCACTAATTTCTTACAATTGTGAAGGCATTTCCCAATTTGCGCTTTCAGCCGAACGGAAAACCGCATCAATGACTGCCATATTTTTGAATGAATCTTCCAGCGAAATAACTTGTTCAGTATTATTCAAAATCGTTTTGGAAAACTCGTCGCCTTGCAAAGTGTATTGGTCAACTGCCGCAAATTCTATAGTTTCCAAGTTTTGCCGATACAGATCGGAGCCGTCGTCTATAAAAATGCGCGTCGGCGTATCCGGCGGAATGTTGAAAGGAATCTGCACTTCGATCCTGCCTTTATCGCCGAGAAACTGCATCCTTTGAAAAGATACGAGCCTTGCGCCGACGGTAAAGGTCGTTTGAACATTCGGGAAATCGAGCATCGCCGAGGTCAATTTATCGATTCCGGTTTCGTTGTCTCTTTCGATCATTCCCGAAACTCTTTTCGGTTCAATTTCCAGCACAAATCGGGAAAGATTAATGCAGTAAGAGCCGATGTCGAGCAAACATCCTCCGCCCCAATCAGCCCGATTACGGACATTTTGCGGATCGGGAATGTTGTAACTGAAAAAACCTGTGATCGATTGAATTTTGCCGATTTTCTCGGCTTGTATGAGTTCACGAACTTTCAGCCATTGCGGATGGTGACGAACCATAAATGCTTCTTGAATCTTTACGCCGGTTCGATCTCTGATTTCGATAAGTTCTTTTACTTCTTCGGCGTTGAGCGTGATCGGCTTTTCGCACAAAACGTGTTTTCCTGCTTCGGCGGCTTTTTTTGTCCATTCCAAATGCAAATGATTCGGTAGCGGAATATAAACCGCTTCGATTGTAGAATCGTTCAGCAATTCTTCGTATGACCCGTAAAATTTGGGAATGTTCAAACTTTGCGCGGCTCGTTCGGCTTTTTCCGAATCTCTTGAAGCAATTGCCGAAATTTCACAAAATTCGCCGTTTTGCATTGCCGGAATTACTTTCTTTACGGCAATGTTCGCCGCGCCTAAAATGCCCCATTTTATTTTCTTGTTCATATCTTTTCAGTCTGTCCAAAATTATGTCGCAGTTTTTCGTCTTACGAAAAAGCGGTCGGTTCGATCGGCAAAAATATCAGCCGAAATAAGTTCGATAAGCTTTATAAATAAATCTTTATCAAAGACTAACACGGATGAGAAAAAGATAAAATCCGCCTTTACTTGTGTTTAATAACTTGTCTTTTAACTATAATCTAGCGTAAATTTAATCCACTTTCGGCTTTTCTTTTAGACAAAAAATTAGGAGTAAAAATTTATGCTTGCGGGCTTGGCGATCGTCTTTTTGGTGTGGCTTGTTTTTGGTTATTTCGCTTACGGAAAATGGATCGCAAAACAATTTAAACTCGACGATTCGCGCGAAACGCCTGCAAACGCGGTCAATGACGGTGAAGATTTTGTGCCGACGCGACCGTTTTACCTGTTCGGACAACATTTTTCGGCAATCGCCGCCGCCGGACCGATCGCCGGACCGATCATCGCTTGTCAGGCTTTCGGCTGGCTTCCGTGTCTTTTGTGGATTGCGTTTGGAGTAGTTTTAATCGGCGCGGTTCACGATTTTTCTTCGCTTGCATCGTCTGTCCGTCACGGTGCGACTTCGATTGCGGAAATCACGCGCGAAAAGCTCGGAAACGGCGCAGGTCGCGCGATGATGGCGTTTATCTGGATCGCGCTGATTTACGTGATCGTCGCATTTACAGACATTACGGCGGGAACTTTCGTGTCTGGAACGGAAGAACTCGAAGGCGCAAGCTTCAATGCGGGCGGCGCGGTCGCGTTTGCGAGCGTGATGTATCTCGGACTTTCGATAATTTTGGGTTTGGTCGAAAGGTACTTAAAACCGCCGCTTTGGTTATCAACAATAATTTTCGTTCCCGCAACTTTCGCGCTTTCGTTTTTAGGTACGAAATTTTCGACTCTGTTTCTTTTCGAACACACAACTTGGGCGGTTTTGATCTTGATTTACTGCATCATCGGTTCGCTTCTTCCGGTTTGGGCATTGCTTCAGCCGCGCGGATATTTGGGCGGTTTTGTGCTTTACACAGCAATCGTGGTCGGCGTGATCGGCGTTTTTTTCGGCGGCTATACGATTCAACAGCCGACATTTAAATCTTGGGACATCGGCGGAATGACGGGAACTTTGTTTCCTTTTTTGTTCGTGACGATCGCTTGCGGCGCGTGTTCGGGTTTTCACGGATTGGTTTGTTCGGGAACGACTTCGAAACAGATCGACAAAGAATCGCACACGCATTCGGTCGGCTACGGCGCGATGCTGGCGGAGGGCTTCGTCGCATTTATCGCGCTCGTGACGATCATGATCATCGCTTCGGACGCGGCAAAAGGCGTTTCGCCGGGGAAAATCTACGGCAACGGCATCGGCGAATTTTTGACGCTGGTGATCGGCAAGGAAAATCTGAAATTTGCGATCACATTCGGCGCGATGGCGTTTTCGACGTTCGTTTTCGACACGCTCGACGTTTCTCTGAGATTGGGAAGATACATTGTGCAGGAATTAATCGGGATTCGCGGCATTACTGGCGCAATTATCGGAACGCTGGCAACAATTGCAATTCCGTTTCTATGCGTTTTTATTGCGCCGAAAGGAAGTTGGAACGATTTTTGGACGCTTTTCGGTGCGTCGAATCAACTTCTCGCCGCTTTAACTCTGCTTTCGATCACGGCTTGGCTTTATCAAGCACGTCAGCGCATCGCGTTCACGCTGCTGCCGATGCTTTTCGTTTTGACGATCACGCTGTGGGCTTTGGGCAGTCTGGTTTACGGAAATTTCACGACCGCCAAAGGTTTCGACGTAAAATTCGTCAACGGCATCGCGTCGCTGGTTTTGATTATTTTAGCGATTTATTTAGTTGTGACTGCGATCTTAAAAGTCCGCAATGAAAACGTCGGAACGCCTGCGCCCTCGCAGGCAAACGTCGTTTGAAAAACG
>DAITPE010000654.1:0-3088 GCA_036833775.1 Pyrinomonadaceae bacterium
TAAGACCATTGATGAGATGAATAATTTTTTAAGCATAATTTGTTTGAAAAAGAAAAAGATTTGCCGCAAAACTTTGCAGGCAAATCTCATTCTTTGGCAATGGAATTTCGCGTTATTCCATATCTTCGCCGCCCGCAAAATCGGCGCGGTCGCTGGTTACTTTGACTTCCATTTTGAAAGTTCTCGCACGTTTTTTGTCAGAATTGGCGACGCTGAAAACGTATGTGCCGTTTTTGCCCGCAAGGATCGAAAGATAACCTTCGCCGTCCTGCGAGTTGTCAACGCCTTCTTCGCCATTCGTTAAATTAACGGAAATAACAGGGAATTCGGTCGTTTTTGAAACATTGATGTCGCCCGAAACGCCGATGTTGATGACTTGCCCTTCTTTTACCTGAACGGAAAAGGTTTTTTCGCCCTTTGCCGGAATCGTGACCGACATCGTTTTCGATGATGCGCCTTTGGCAAAAACGATCTTCGTCTGCGCGTTTGCTTCCGAAACGAAGACGAAAGCGCACATTAAACTCAAAATAATAAATAATTTCTTCATAGTTTTTCTCTTATTGAAAATTTTCATCAGCCAATTTTTGTGCTTTCACATTGGCGTTTTTTTCTTTGCCATCAACTTCGAAATCGATCTGGCTGTAACCCGTCAAACCGCGAATTATCAAGGCTTCGCCCGTTTTGTATTTGTCGAGATACGGATTGTCGCCCGATTCCAAAGCTTCTTCCGACGAATATTTATTGATGCGGAAAATCACCGCAAAAGGTTTGCCGTTTGCCATTCGCCATTCGAGCATTCTTTTGCCGACGATCGAATAACCGTAGCCGTGTGTGCCGAGCGATGCAACCGTTTCCTTGTTTTTATCGACAATTTCGATCGTTTCAGCCCACGCTCCTGCGGGAATGATCCGCACGCGAAAACCGCCGACGGCTTTGCAGATAAACGGAACTTCGTCTGCGACGACTTTAACTTCGGGTTGGCAATCCGTTTTCAGATTCGTGTAAACGCTCGTCATTTTAGCAACTTGGGCGTTTGCCGAAAACGCGCAGAATATTGTCAATAATGCAATAAAAATTAAGTTTTTCATATCAGTTTAGTTATCCTTTTTACTCGCAGGCGGCGGCAAAACGTCTTCATCGTCCTTCACCGTCGCGTCCGATTCGTCGATTTCGTTCGCTTCCGGTTTTCCGCCTTCGATCGTGACTTTGACCGAAGTTTTGATTTCCTTTTTCGTCGGATTTTTAACTTCAAAAATATAATCGCCGTTCGCTTGCAGTTCAGCGGTCAGAAAGCCGAAATCTTCGGTCGTCTGCGCTTTTCCTTTGATCAAATTAACGGAAGTTTCTTTCGCCGAAACTTCCACGTCCATCGTCTGACCGCTTTTCGCGCCGACGACGAATTTTTGCGACGCGCCCGGCGCAAGCGTAATATTTGCCGCGCCCCAATTCGCGCCTTTGTTAAACGCGATGCGCTTCGGTGAATTATCGACAGGTTTCACATTCGCGTTCGCATTCGCATTTGCGAGCGCATTTACGGTAACATTTGCGTTTGCATTGGTGTTCGCCGCCGCGCCGCTCGCCGCCGAATTTGCGTTCGCATTCGTGTTCGCGGTTTCCGATTTACAACCGAAAAGCGCAAAGCTCAAAACTCCGATCGCTGCAATTTTTAATAATTTACTGTTCATTTTTTGACCCTAAAAATAAATTTCCAAACGAAGGCGTTTAATTCGCTTTTTATTTCCTTCCGAATCATTAAGCGATAGAATTTCAAAACTCGTATCACGAAATTGAAAAAATAAATTGAGTTCGCAAAATGAACTTCGACAAAAACGAGTGTACCGCAACAAAAACGAGTGTACTGCAAGAAAAACAGATGTACCGCGAGAAAAACGAGTGTACTTCGCAAAAAACGGATGTACTTCGAGAAAAACGAGTGTACTTCGCAAAAAACGATTGTACTTCGAGAAAAACGGACGAACTTCGAGAAAAACGTGAAAAAAGGTTCGGAATGATATAACAATCAAATTCCGAACCTTTAATTTTCGCGTTACAGCTTAATTTATTCGACCTTTACTTCGGTGATCTTCGATTTCTTTACTTCGACAAACTTTGCGCCGTCCCATTTGAACCAAGTGTTTCTTTCGAGCGAAGGACAGCAGATCGCGTCGTCTTCGGTCGCATAAGCTTGCCCGACGATAAGCATTTTCAGCGTTTTATCGTAATCGACCGAAACGCCCGGACTGCGCGAAAATCCGCATACTTTGCCCGTTTCGCAGCCTTCGTCGTAATATTCGAACTCGGGCAGTTTGACGATTTTTCCTTTTTCGAGCTTGTAAACCAAAACGGCTTCGTTCGTGACCATATTTCCGTCGCAAATATTGGCGATCGCGGCAAAAAACGCTTCTTCCTTGCCGTCGCCATCGAGATCGCCGTATTGCGTTTTATTGACGCTCCAAACATCGCCCGTCGGGATTCCTTCCGCGTCTTTTGTACACGAACCGACCTGCAAACCGTCTTCAAATTTCACGGATTTATTGCCGATCGTGTGCGTATAATTTTGAAAATCGACTTTGCGAATATCGGTAAAATTCTGCGCGTCGGCGGCTGAAATTCCGAAAATGACAAAAGCAAAAGCTAAAATAAAATTTTTCATAATTTTTCTATTCTTTGATAAATTTTTTCCCGTTGAACTTGTATTTATAAACCGTTCCCGCAATGTCGCAAGCGGCTTGTTTACGGACGATCAACTGCAAAGCATTTTGCGAATCAAACGTGAAAAAATACGGAATCGAAACCTCTTCACTCAATTTTTCGATCGTTGCAGGCGAAACTTTCAGCATTTCGACAACGTCTTTTTCGCCCAATTTCGGCACGGCAGAATCGGTAATTTCCTTCCAAATTCCTTTTTTCACAGACCAAATTTCAAGCTGGCTTTCGCCGCACGAATAAACGCTCAAGCCAACAATCGTTTCGTCTTTTTTATCCGACAAAACTTTGAATTCACCCGAAAAACCTTTCGGAAATTTCAATTTCAAAAGCGATTTTTCAGCGTTCGTTTCAACGATCGAACCGTTTTTATCAACGTCTT
>DAITPE010000655.1:0-3075 GCA_036833775.1 Pyrinomonadaceae bacterium
TGAGTAAAAACTGCAAGTTTTTACTCAACGCATTTTCTTGCCGCGCAAAATTACATTAAAATCTTCAACTATGATAAGTCCTGAAAAAGCCAAAAGATTTATGTGGTTTAGTCTCGGAATTGCGGGTTCGTTGATCGTTCTGCTGCTTTTGCAGAAACTTTTCGGCGGCGCAAGTTAAGAAATAATTAAATTTATGAATGTTCAGCAAGCATATAATTCGTGGTCGAAAACTTACGACGAAGTAGAAAATAAAACGCGCGACATCGAAGCAAAAGCGATTCGTGCAAGCGTTTCGGGCGAAAAACTTTTGATTTTGGAGATCGGCTGCGGAACGGGAAAAAATACCGAATTTTTGCGGACTTTCGCCGAAAAACTAATCGCCGCAGATTTTTCCGAAGAAATGCTCGAAAAGGCGAAATCGAAAATCGTTTCCGAAAATGTCGAATTCCGCCGAATGGATTTGCGCGAAAATTGGGATTTTGCCGAAAATTCATTTGATCTGATAACTTGTTCGCTTGCGCTCGAACATATTGAAAACATTGATTTTGTTTTCGCCGAAGCGCAGAAAGTTTTGAAAAGCGGCGGGAAATTTTACATCGGCGAGCTTCATCCGTTCAAACAATACGCGGGAACGAAAGCGCGTTTTGAAACGGGAAACGGCGTTTTCGAACTCGAATGTTTCGTGCATCACGTTTCTGAATTTTTTGAAGCGGGAACGAAGAATAATTTTGAAGTTTTGGAACTCAAAGAATGGTTTGACGATGACGATCGAACGCAGATTCCGCGTCTTTTGATGATGATTTTCGCCAAGAAATAATTGTGTTCGCAAAGCGCGAAATTTAGTTGTAAAATAAACGTATTATGTCAGAAAACGAAGAAAATAAAAGCAAAACGGTCGAAAATATCGAAGCAGTCGGGCAGATAATTTTGGGCGAAGTCGAAAAGATCGGCGGAATTTTAACGGGCGATCCCGTCACGCAAGCCGAAGGCGATTACAATGTCGAAGCGGGAAATCTGCATCACGAAAGCGCGGAAGCTTTGGACGAAGCCGACGGCGGTGAAGCCGCAAAAGCTGAAAATTAAATATTTCTAATCCAACTAAACAAAGAAACTCAAAAAGCCGAATTCGCCAATTCGGCTTTTTTTATTGTAAAATTTATTCAGGTAAAAGCTTATCTCTAAATAAATTGCACTTATGACAAAGAAAATTTTTATAGCCGGTTCGGGCGGAATCGGCGAGGCGGCGGCTTTGCTTTTGCGCGAGTGGTCGGAATTTGAAATTGAATTATTTCTCGGCGATATTTCGGAAGACAATCTAAGCAAAGCGAAACAATTCGTTGTTGAAAATTCGGCGAAAACTACAAAAGTCGAAACGGTTTTGATGGCGACGGACGGCGCGAGCGACGAAATGAAAGCGGCTTTCGAAGCCTGCGACGTTTTGCTTGATTGTTCGCCGGGCGGACAAGCACCGCGCATGGCGAGTTTTGCAAAATATTTCAAAATGCATTACGCGAATCTGACCGAATACGTTGCTGAAACCGACGAAATTATGGAGCTTGCAAAAGATGCCGACACCGGATTTATTTTGCAGACGGGACTTGCGCCGGGTTTTATCAATGTTTTGGCGATGTCGCTTTACAACGAATTCGTAGCGAAGTATGAAAACGAAAGTGTTGAAAAGATCGGGATGAAAGTCGGCGCGCTGACGGCGCACGCGCATGAACCGCATTTTTACGGTTTTACATGGTCGCCGATCGGAGTTGCGACGGAATACGTGAAAAATTCGCGCGTGATCCGTAATTACGAAATTACCGAACGACCTGCGCTTTCGGCGCGTGAACGAATCGTGATCGGCGCACGGACTTACGAAGCCGATCTGACATCGGGCGGCGCGGCTGATCTGCCTGATTTTTTTGTCGGAAAGGCGAAGAATCTGGATTATAAAACGCTGCGCTACGTCGGTCATTACGAATGGGTTGAAGGTCAGGTAAAAAAACTGCCGAAGGATGAAAATCTGCCGAACAATTTGCAGGACGTGATGCTCAAAGCGATTCCTTCGGTCGAAGACGATCTTGTTTTGGTTCACGCTTCAGTTGACGGTTTCGACAGCCGCGAACGTCGCCGAATGATCGAGAAGGCTTATTACGTTCTGCCGTTGGAAATTAACGGTAAAACTTTGCGGGCGATTCAAACGACGACTGCCGCGCCGCTTTGCCAATCGGCGATGATGCTGTTGCAAGGAAATCTGAAAGGTGTTGTTTTGCAAAGTCAGATCAATCCGGCGGAATTTATGAGCGGAACATTTGTCAGCAAGGTTTACAACACGTAAAGTTTGATTGATGAAAATAGTTTGTCTTTCCGACACGCATAATTGTAACGAAAAAATCGCCGTTCCCGACGGCGATATTTTGATTCATTCGGGCGATGCGGCGATTCAGGGAACTCGGCACGAGATCGAAGAATTTCTGCAATGGTTTTCTGCATTGCCGCATCGCCACAAGATTTTTGTAGCGGGAAATCACGATTGGTTTTACGAGATCGAAAACGAAAAAGCCCGTGAATTGACGGCAAAGTTCGGCATTATTTATTTGCAGGATTCCTTCATCGAGATCGAAGGTTTGAAGATTTACGGAAGCCCTTGGCAACCGCGATTTTTTGATTGGGCTTTTAATCTGCATCGCGGTGCGGAATTGGCAGAAAAATGGAAATCGATTCCGCACGACATCGATATTCTTATCACACACGGACCGCCGAACGGTATCTTGGACGAAGTTCCGCGACCTTTCGGCGTGGAAAATACGGGCTGTGAAGAATTGATGAAACGCATCGAACAAATTTCGGTTTTCGGCAAACTCAAACTTCACGTTTTCGGTCACATTCATTGCGGCTACGGTAAAACCGAAGAAAACGGAATCGTTTTTGTTAATGCTTCAACTTGTGACGAAGAATATAAACCCACCCAACCGCCGATCGTTGTTGAAATCTAAAAGCAATTAGACTCGAAAAACAAAAAGAGGAAAGCGATTTTGCCTTCCTCTTTTTGTTAGAATTGACTCAAAAGTTTACTGCAATTGA
>DAITPE010000656.1:0-3065 GCA_036833775.1 Pyrinomonadaceae bacterium
TCGACATCACATACGGCAGAAAGATCGGCTACGGATTTATTTATCAACCGCCGGGTTGGCGAAAATTAACGGCAGATTGTTGGTATATAAATCTGTGCGACGAGGTCGAGCCGGAAAAAATGAATAACTATTAATATTTTAGCCTGCGAAATAAACGAAAAACGCGAAAAAAGAAATCATTTTATAGAATTTTTCTTCGTTCTTTTCGTTTATTTCGCAGGCAATCGTTTTTTAAGTTATTCGGCGTGTTGCAAGCCTGAATTTGCAATCGCTTTTCCGCTCGAAATCCAGCCTTTGCGAATCGTTTTGCCGCTCATAATTTGATTCGTCGAAACATTATTAACAAACAAATTCGTATCGAAATCGAGTGCCGCAAACTGTGGATTTTCAGTTTTCGGCAAACTGCTGAACTGAAATTCTTTCGATGCTTGCGCCATAAATGCTTCGACATCTTCCAATTTTCGGGGCAGATTTTTCGTCATCCATTCAACGCCGGTTTTCGTGACGAGCATATCGTCTTCGATACGAACGCCGATGTTTTTGTATTTTTCAAAAATTGGGCGGACTTTGGCGAGAAACTGACGATTTGCGGGCGTGTCGGCAACATAATCGAGCGCGTCTTCGCGGATGTAAATGCCGGGTTCGTTAGTCATCACCATTCCTTCTTTGAACGCCGCGCCGTAATCGCCGACATCGTGGACGTTCATCCCGAGCCAATGTCCCCAACCGTGCATAAACCAGAGCGAATATTGCGGAACGGAAACTTTTTGACCGTTGAAAACGACTTCGTAAGTCGCGTTCGGCGCAGTTATCAAACCGAGTTTTGCAAGACCGTTTTTGATCGTCGCGGTTGCGGCTTCGCTCGGCATTTCAAAATTTGCGCCGGGTTTGATCGTCGCGGCGGCTGATTCCTGCGCGTCGTAAACGATGCGGTAAATGTCCGCTTGTTCTTTTGAAAACTTGCCGCTCACGGGAAAAGTGCGCGTCACGTCAGCCGTATAATGATCGTATTCCGCGCCGACATCCATTAATAAAAGTTCGTTTTGATTGACCGCGCTTTGCGATTCTTCGTAATGCAAAGTCGTCGCGTTCGGTCCGCAGCCGACGATCGAGGGATAGCCCCAATAATCGGCATTTCGGCGGCGAAAAGTGTATTCGACTTCCGCCTGAACTTCGTATTCCATTTTCGCCCGCCCGACCATCGCCATCGAACGCATCTGCGCTTCGGTCGTAATGTCGATCGCGTGCTGCAATAATTTCAGCTCGAACGGCGATTTTACAAGCCGTAAATCGTCAAAGATCGGACGCGCATTTTCAACTTTTCTTTCGCCTAAAATATTTCTGAATTCATTTTCGCGCTGAAATTCCGCCTTTCCTTCGTTGTCTTGTTCCGTTTCGGGAAGCAGTAAATAAATCGTTTCTTTATCGGTCGGAATGTTCGTGCCGCTCGTTGAAGTAAATGCTTCTTTGGCTTTCAAAGCCTGCGAAAATTCGCTGAATTCGGCGGCGTTGACGATGTTTTTCAAACCCGAAATGCGCGTCGCGTCCTCGTTTGAATACATTTTGCCGTTCCAAGTTTCGTTTTGCGGATTGCGTTTCGGCAAAAACAAAAATTCCTGCACCGCCGAACCGTTTTTCACCAAAACGAGCGCGGCGTTTTTCTGTTTGAGATTCGTCAAATAATAAAAATTATTTTCCTGCCGATACATAAAATCGACATCGCCCGCATAATTTCGCGGCTCCGCACTTCGCAAAACCAAAATGCTGTTCGCCGCCATTCGTTTGAAAACTTCGGCGCGTCGTTTCGCAAGTTCGGTTTGTCTTTCCGCATCCGAAAATTTCGGCGCGGAAGGTGTGACGAGAATCGCTTTCGGCGAAGTTTTTTCGTCAAAAGTTTTTGCGAGATTAAAGTTAATCAAATAAAAAACGATTAATAATGCTACGGTAAAATGTCTAAATTTCATTGTTTTCAACCTCAAAAGAAATATTATGTTTTGCGGTAATTTCTGCCATTGCGCTATCGAAACTTATTACTCTGCCATTTTCAACATCTTCAATGGCTTTTTGAAGAGCTTGAATATCATCCTCATCATCTGCAAAAATTTTATTATTTAAATCGTTTTCTGAACTCATTTTTTAACCTCAAATTTCAAATCTTCAGCGGCGGAATTGCCGAAAAAATCGGCGGCGAAAACTCTTAAGATGTAATTTCCGTTTTCGAGCGCGGCAGCATCGAAAAAATCTTCGCGGAAATCGTCACCTTCGACCTCGTTTGAAACGATATATTCGAAAATCGTTTCGGGCGAATAACCTGATTTACTGCTGGCTGAATAAACGAATTTGACTGCGTTTTCGTCGGGCGAACGGTCGAAGGAAATCGTCCATTTTTTGTCGCCGACGGGCGTTTCGTCTTCGCGCAAAACTTGGTAGCCGAGCTTGTAAATGCCGAGCTTTCGGCGCGATTCGTTGCCGTTCATCTGGTCGAAACCGCGCAAAACGATGCGTGTTTTTCCGCGTAAGGTTATACGCGAACCTGAATTCGTTGTTTCAACCGGAATCCATTTTTCATCGAAAAGCGAAATTTTTTCAATCTTCGGCGGAACCGTGTCCGAAATTCCGGGCAGAATCAGCGCGTCGAGCGCGTTCATTTCCGCGCCCGTTCGTCCGGCGATCAGATGAACGTGATTGAACGAATTGAGCGTGCCGAGCGGTTGTCCGGCTTTGAACTTTGCGCCGCGCGGGATTCTGATGCCGCTGAGCTTTCCGCCGTCGTTTTTGGAAAAGATGAAACGCGGATCGTCATAAATTTTGCCGTCCTTATCGCGTCCCAAACGAATGTGTATGTAGCCGATCGTCGGCATTCGCAGGCGTTCGCGCAAGCCGTCGAAACCTTCGGCGGCGACGGGCTGAAGCACTTTTTCGTCGCGGATAAATCGCGCCGTTTCGCCGAAACCGCCCGCGATGTCCAAGCCGTTGTGAAACCAGGCTTGTTTATTCGGTGCGATTTCGCCGCGTACTTCGCCGAGCGTTCCGGCGATTTCGCGTTTTGCTTCGGGCGGATCGTA
>DAITPE010000657.1:0-3052 GCA_036833775.1 Pyrinomonadaceae bacterium
AAACGCCTCGGAATTTTAGTTGACCGCGACGACGAAGGTTATCTTTTACAGATTTTCACCAAACCCGTCGAAGATCGCCCGACCGTTTTCTACGAAATCTTACAAAGAAAAGGCTGCAAAGGCTTCGGCAAAGGAAATTTCAAAGCCTTGTTCGTTTCGATAGAAGAAGAACAGCGACGCAGAGGAAATTTATAATGAGAACATTTTTGATTGCATTTTTAATTTTGTTTGTGTGTTTTGCAGCTAAGGCTCAAGACACACAAACGAAAGAAGTATCTTCAGAAGACGCATTCGAATATGATTGCGAACCAAATAACGGAGATATTGGTTATGTTGAGGATGGAAAAATCATTAAAATTATAGATGAAGATACAGTTGCCTTTAGGAGTGATAAAGGATTAATAAGACAAGTAAATTTAATCGGAATAAATTCAAAGAAAAATAAAACCGAGGCAAAGGCATTTTTAGAGAAAAATGTGCTGAATGTACAAGTTGCTTTAATTTTTAGGTCATTTCCATCAGAAAAAGTAAATGTAAAAGGTATTATTCAGATTGATAAAAAAAATATAAATCAGATGATGATTGAACAAGGATTCGCACTTTATAAAAATTCCAAACCGTATCAAATTTCTTCTTATGATGCCTGTGTTTTTCAAAAATCTGAGGAAAAAGCAAAAAAAGCAAAATTAGGAATTTGGGCAAAATAACACTGACGGCAAGCGAAGAAAAGTCTAATGAAGAAAAGCGAATTAGAATTCGGCAACAAGCCGTCTGAGGCAGATTTAGAAAAATATCTGCTTCAACTTCCGTCAAATTTACCACGAAGTTATATTGATTTTCTGAGAAAACACAATGGCGCAAATGGAGATTTACCGATTCAACCGCTTTATTTTCAACTTTGGAAAATTGATGAGCTAATTCAAGCTAATCAAGAGTATGAAATTAAACAATATCTTCCAAATTATTTCGGAATCGGCGAAAACGGCGGCGGAGAATTAATAGCGATTAATCTGGAAAATCAAAAGATTTTTGCAATTCCGTTTATCGTTATGGAAGAAAAAGATGCTTGGTTGATTGCAGAAAGTTTCGAGGATTTTGAAAAACTATTCGGTTTTACAAACGAAATTGCTTAAAAATTATGACGCCAATAACAAGCGAAGAAATATTGAAATGTCAAAAGGTCGGGCAGAAATGCTTAAATCAATCTGCTTGACCTTTTTAGAACGCATTAAGAAGTAAGTTCATTGACAACTGAAATAATTATTCAAAAGCCGTATCGGTTTTTAGTTGCGGCTTGGAATCAGACTGTGGAATTTATTGTTTTATCCTCTAATTCCGGTTACGCCGCCGGCTGTTCTTATTCTGACGGGCGAAGCTTCTTTGGTAAATTCCTGACCGACTTTCCGCCAATCGAAATCTAAAACCACCGCATCGCGATTACTGACAATTTCGATCTTTGTTGCGTTATCGATAGTGGCGCGTCCGCCGATATAAAATTCGATCTCTGCGGTCGTATCCTGACCGGTTTCAAAAATGTCGCCGAGATTAACGGGCATTCCTTTATACGCCACGAATGTCGCCATTCCGAATGAATATTTTCTGGTATAAGTAAGCATTTTTCCGTGAATCTCAGTTACAAGTCCGACTTTTTTATTTGTGTTTGCTGCCATTTTTATCTCCTTTTGACATTAATTTTTGGATTTTTATTTTCTTGGTCGTCTAATAAAGCGGATTTTTTTGTAAATGTCGGACAAAATAATTTTCAAAATGAGTAATTTTTCAAAAACATCAAAGAAAGGCATATATTAAAGCATTTAGGAAGTTATTTTTTAAGATAATAATCGACGGAGTTTAATAAAATGACACCGAAAAAAAGCGAAGAACAATTTAAATATAACAGCGGATTCGGCAATGAGTTTGCGACCGAAGCGGTTGCGGGTGCGTTGCCTGTGGGAATGAATTCGCCGCAAAAAGCACCTTTGGGTTTGTATGCCGAACAGTTTTCGGGAACGGCTTTTACCGTTCCGCGCAGTTTTAACAAAAGAACTTGGACATATCGCATTCGCCCGTCGGTGCTTCATAAACCTTTTCAGCAAATCGGAAACGGCGGTTGGCAAAGCAGTTTCGCCGAATTGCCCGTAACGCCGAATCAACTGCGCTGGAATCCTTTGCCGATGCCGCAAGAAGAGACGGATTTTATCAGCGGAGTCACGACGATTGCGGGAAACGGCGATCTTTTTTCGCAAAGCGGAATTGCAATTCATATTTTCGCCGCTAACAAAGATATGACCGACCGATTTTTCTATAATGCCGACGGCGAAATGCTCGTCGTTGCAGAGAAAAATCGCGTTCGTTTTTTGACGGAACTGGGAATTTTGGAAATCGGTTCAGGCGAAATTGCCGTGATTCCGAGAGGTTTGAAATTCCGTGTCGAACTTCCCGATGGCGAAGCGCGCGGTTATATTTGCGAAAATTACGGCGCACAGTTTCGTCTGCCTGATCTCGGACCGATCGGCGCAAACGGTTTGGCGAACGCAAGAGATTTTGAAACGCCGGTCGCTTGGTTTGAAGATAAAGAAGGCGAATTTGAACTCGTCGCAAAATTCGGCGGTAATCTTTGGAGTTGTGCAATTGAACATTCGCCGTGCGATGTCGTCGGCTGGCACGGAAATTACGCGCCTTACAAATATGATTTGCGCCGTTTTAACACAATCGGCTCGATTTCGTTCGATCATCCCGATCCTTCGATCTTTACCGTTTTAACTTCGCCGTCGGGCGAAACGGGCGTGGCAAATTGCGACTTCGTAATTTTCCCAGACCGCTGGCTCGTCGCCGAAAATACGTTTCGTCCGCCGTGGTATCACCGCAATTATATGTCGGAATATATGGGATTGTGCTACGGGCAATATGACGCGAAGGAAGAAGGATTCGTCGCGGGCGGCGGTTCTTTGCATAACTGTATGTCGGCACACGGACCTGATTTGGACGCGTTTGAAAAGGCTTCAAATGCCGAGTTAAAACCGCAAAAATTATCGGGAACGATGGCTTTTAT
>DAITPE010000658.1:0-3049 GCA_036833775.1 Pyrinomonadaceae bacterium
CGGTTTGGACGAAACTTGCGGTTTGAAATTGGTCGGCACGAATCCTTAAGAAGTTTTAGCCGCAGATAAACGCGGATGACGCGGATTAAATCAGATAAATTCTTATCTGCGAAATCTGCGTTTATCTGCGGCTAAATTTTCGTTAAACTAATCGTATGAATACAGAAACAGAAAATGGACAAGATAAATTAACCGACGAAACACGCGCAAAATTGAAAGATTTGAGCAAGGCGATGTTGCGGCTTCATAAAACTCTGCTCGATGCGGCAAAGTTCGATTACGAAGCGAAAAACGGCGCGATTGCGAGCGTAAATCAATATTTTCAATTAGTCATTGACGATCCGCATTTTGCTTGGCTTCGCAAGATTTCTTCGCTCGTTGCGCTGATCGACGAAGCCGTTTCCGTGCGCCGTCCGGCGACTGAATTGGAAGCGAAAGGTTTGTTTAATGAAACGAATTTGCTGATGAATTTTCAAGACGGCGATGAAAATTTTAACGAGAAATTTCAAAAGGCTTTGCAAAACAATCAAGACGCGGTTTTGGGCTATAACGACGTGCTGAAACATTTGGAAAAATGAGTTTGCAGATACGAAAAGCAAATTTGGACGACGCGGAAATTCTCGCAAAGATCGGCTGGCAATCGTTTGACGAAGCGTTTTCAGATCACCCGAAAAATCATCCCGACGATATGCGCGTTTATATGAATAAAGCGTTTTCGCTCGCGACGATTTCCGAAGATTTGCGCGATGAAAAGACGATTTATCTGATCGCGGAATCGGACGGCGAAGCGGCAGGCTATATAAAAATGAAGTTTGACGTGCGCGAAGACTGCGTTTCGGGCGAAAAGGTTTTGGAGCTTTGCCGTCTTTACGCGCTCGATAAATTTATCGGCAAAGGCGTCGGGAAAAATTTGATGCTGGAGTTTTTCAAGATCGCCGAAGAAACGAACCGCGACACGGTTTGGCTCGGCGTTTGGGAATACAATTTCAGAGCGCAGGAATTTTACAAAAAATTCGGCTTCGAAAAATGCGGTGAACACGTTTTTCAACTCGGAAGCGATCCGCAAACAGATTGGGTTTTGCAGAAAAAGATTTAGCCACGAATGAACACGAATAACACGAATTATTTTTTGTTTTTATTCGTGTTATTCGTGCCCATTCGTGGCAGAAAACAAAATGAATTTTAACGAAATAGAAAATTTGGAAGAACAATTTCAGGTGGCGACTTATGCAAAGATGAAGATTGCGGTCGAAACCGGAAAAGGCTGTTGGATCGAAACGAGCGACGGCGAAAAATATCTCGATCTTTACGGCGGTCACGCGGTTTGTGCGACGGGACATTCGCATCCGCACGTTGTCGAAGCGTTAAAAAATCAGGCTGAAAAGGTTTTGTTTTATTCGAATCTCGTTTATTCGGAAATTCGTGCGAAAGCGGCGGAAAAATTGGTTGAAATCGCGCCCGAATCGATCACGAAGGCGTTTTTCTGCAATTCGGGAACGGAAGCGAACGAAAACGCGATGCGAATGGCGCGTTTTGCGACGAAGCGCGAAAAAGTTATTACATTTTCGGGCGGTTTTCACGGTCGTTCGGCTGATTCGATCTCGGCGACATTCTTAGGAAAATACCGTGAATTGGGCAAACCGAATGTTCCCGGACACGTTTGCGCCGAATTCGGCAATCTCGAATCGGTGCGCGAGCTTGCCGATAAAGAAACGGCGGCAATTATGCTCGAACCGATTCAATCGATGGCTGGCGTGACCGAAGCAAGTCCCGAATTTTTCAAAGGTTTACGCGAAATCTGCAACGAACACGGCATCGTTTTGATCTTTGACGAAGTTCAGACGGGAATCGGGCGAACGGGAAATTGGTTTTTTTCGGGTTCTGATTTGGCAGGAAATATTGAAGCAGATATTATTTCGCTCGCCAAATCGCTCGGCTCAGGGGTTCCCGTCGGCGCGTGTTTGGTTAATAACTGCATCGCGGAAGTAATCAAAACTAACGATCTTGGCACGACTTTCGGCGGCGGAATGCTCGCAATGGCGGCGGTTTCGGCGACGCTCGAAGCGATCGAAACGGATAAAATGCGTGAAAATATTTCGGAAATCGAAAATTATTTGCGTGAAAGATTAAAGGAAATCGAAGAAGTCGTCGCGGTTCACGGAAAAGGCGGTTTGATCGGCATCGAATTTTCGGAAAACTGCAAACCGTTTCACGAAAAATTACTGCAAAATAAGATAATTACGGGAACTTCGAGCAATCCGAAAGTTTTGCGTCTTTTGCCGCCGCTTTGTGTGAAAAAAGAGGAAATCAATCTTTTGATCGAGGCTTTAAGATAGAACGAATTAGAAATTAGAGTTAAAAAGCGGAACTTCAAAGTTCCGCTTTTTTTGTGCCTCGAAAAATAAATTTATGAAACTTAAAATTATTTCTTGACGTATTCCGATATATCGTGATACAAAAGAAGGTATCACGATGAAATGAATTGTTTCATTGAAAATTTATAGATAATGAGGTAGAAATAAATGTTTGGAAGACATCATTTTAAATTCGGGCGCGGCGGATGCGCTCCGAGAGTTGTAGGTGAATTTATGAGAATGCGGCGCGGTGATATAAAGTTTCACTTGCTGGAGATTTTGAAGGAAACTCCTCGGCACGGTTACGAAATTATCAGCGAACTCGAAAAACAATCGGGCGGTTATCGTCCTTCGCCCGGTTCGGTTTATCCGACCTTGCAGATGCTTGAAGAAGGCGGATATTTGACGAGCGAACAGATCGAAGGTAAAAAGGTTTACACAATCACCGAAGAAGGTTTGAGACTTTTGGATGAACGCGGTGCGCGACCGTTTGAAGCGCATCCGAAAATGGCGCAGGCTTTTGAAATGCGTAAATCTTTGATGAAGCTCGGTTCAGCCGTGATGGACGGCGTGCGCGACGGCGACGAAGAAACCGTCAAAAAGATCAGCGAAGTGATTAACAAAGCTCGCAAAGACGTTTATTCGATTCTTGCCGAATCGTAAAAATATACGGAAATTTAAAAATAAAAAAAGCG
>DAITPE010000659.1:0-3047 GCA_036833775.1 Pyrinomonadaceae bacterium
GTAAATATTGCCGTCGTTCGGAAAAATCCGCAAACCTTTGCGCGAAATGTCGATTGCATCCTGAAAACGTCCCTGACTGCGGTAAATATCCGCCAAGCTGCGGTAAACGGCATAATTGTCTTCTTTTGCCGTCAGCGAACGCAGGTAAGCTTCGATCGCGTCATTGTATTTTTTGACTCTTTGCAGAGATTCGCCGAGCAAAGCGTAAGATTCACCGATGAATTTCGTACCTTTTTGAAGTGCTTCGGCTGCCGCCACGCCTTGTTCGTTCAAATTTCCGATGTTTGAATGGCTGATGGCGATCAAATAATAAAGGTCGCCGCTGTTCGGATTTATCTGCGCCGCACGTTCATAAGCCGCCAACGCCTCGCGGAAATTTCCTTTGGCGCGGTTTATATCGCCCGAAGCCATAATCAGCGTCAGATTTCCCGGTTCTGCCTGCAAACCTTTCTGAACGTCTTCAAAAGCCGCGTCGAAATCTTTCTTTTGATAGTTCAAATACCAGCGAATCTTGTAAATCTCGACCGGCTTATTGAAATTCAGGTCTTCGGATTTGTTGATTTCGGTTAAAGATTCATCGAATTCACCGAGATAATAGTGCGCGTAGCCTTTCCAAAAATGCGATTCGGGAAGATTCGGCGCAATAATGATCGATTGCGCGTATTTTTCGATCGCACCGCGATAATTCTTTTGATTGAAAAGTTTATTGCCTTCATCGATCAAGCCTTTGGCTTTTTTAAGTTCCTTCGGCTTTTGCGCGTTCACTTCAACGCTCAAAGCCGTAAAAGCCGTCAGCATTAAACAATATGTTATCAATCCGAAAATAATTTTCTTTGTCATAACTTTCAATCTCCTGAATTACTGAAGAATTTGCGTTCGATTCGTGCCGCCCTGATTTTTCGGCGTCGGCGGCGGTTTGACCGGCGTCGGATTCGTCTTGATCGGTGTCGGATTCGTCTTGATCGGCGTCGGATTCGTCTTGATCGGTGTCGGACTCGTCTGCACGTTCGGTGTCGGTGTCGGACGTGTCGTGCCGCCCGTGTTCGTATTCAAATTCGTTTCCGTATTTGAATTTTCATTACCGACATTGCTGTTCGAGTTCGTCGAAAGATTCGTATTGTCCGCGCCGTTCGTATTCGTATCGGGTGTCGGCGTAAAGATCGGAGTCGGCGAAACCTCGACCGAAGGCGAAGGCACGGGTGTCGGCTCGACGCCGCCGCCCTGCGAATAATAATTTTTGTAATAATACCAGCCGCCGCCGAGCGCAGCCGCTGTCAAAACAAGTAAAAATCCGAGTCCGAAAACGACACCCAATATTTTTGCACCCGATTTCTTTTTAACGGGCGGCGGCGGTGTTTGAACTTGCGGCGGCTGTGAATCGGATTGCGGCGGCGGAACAGGCGCAAAACTTTGATGCTGTTGTTCCTGCGGTTGCGAAAAATCTTCCTGCGAATAATTTTCCGTCAGCGAAAAATCTTCCTGTGCGCCGTTCGTTGCGGGCGTATAAGTGGCAAAAGCGTCTTGCGGAACTTCGACATTCGGTGTCGTGTAAAATTCGGCATCGCTTGGCGAAGCGGACGGCGTTTGCTGTTCGTCGTATGTAAACAAAGGAACGGTCGCTTCCGGCGTGTAGCCGCCGCCGTTGTCTGCGCCGCTTGTTTTTTGTCCTAAATCTTCGGCAGTCGAATAATTTTCGGTCGGCGCAAAATTCTCTTCTGCCGTTTTTCCGCCTGTTTGGTGAATATTTCCCTGCTGAACTTCGTTGATGATCGGCGTCGAACCGGCAATGAAAATTTCCGTTTTAACGTCGGCTTGTTTCGGTGCGTAATCATTGACCGGCGCATCCATCTTCAAAGTCGCATCAAAATTCGGTTCAGGTTCGTTCGGCGGATTCGGAACGGAGGCAAATTTCTGCGCTTGCGGATGGCTCGTCAAAGGCGTTTCCTGAACTGCAACGGGCAAAATCTCGGCAGGCGGAATATTCAAAACTTCCGTTTTTTCGTTCGATCCAGTAACGATCGGCGGAGTCGGCGGAACAGGCGCGGGAAGCTCTTCGTTTTGAACATTAAACGCAACCGTCTGCGCCGTCATCGCATTCTGCATTTGCGAATAAGCATCGCGCAAAGCTTTCTGCATCTCGCGTGCATTTGCAAATCTTCTGTCTTGACTGATCTCGATTCCCTTCAAGATCACGTCGGAAACGCTTTTCGGAATTTCGTTGTTAAGCTCGCTGATCGGCTTGATCGGATCGGGCATATCGTTGAGCAAAGCGTCGGCGCGTGTCAAAGCATCAGCCGGAACGACATTTGTCATCAACTGATATAGCGTCGCCGAAAGCGAATAAAGATCGCTTTTCGGATTCGTTCCCGTGCCGCGAATCTGCTCCATCGGCGCGTAATGCGGCGTGTAGCCGACAACGCTTCCGGTGCTGCCCGAAGAAACTACGCGCGATTCGCCCGTGTTGTTTTTCGACAGCCCGAAATCGAGCAGAATAATATGATTTTCGTCGGTTAATTTTAAGTTTTGCGGTTTGATGTCGCGGTGAATGATCGGCGGTTCGTGCGCGTGGAGATAAGCCAAAGCATCGAGCAAATGATCCGCCCAAAACAAAACCCAGCTCAGCGGAAACGGTTTCTGCATCGCTTCGAGGCGTTTTGAAAGATCGTCGCCCGAAATATGCTCCATCACGAGAAATTGCTCATCGTTTTCCGTAAAATGGTCGCTCACCTTCGGCAAAACCGGATGCCGCAAACGAGCCAAAGTTTTCGCTTCGCGTTCGAACGCGTTTCCGAGCATTTCGTCATCGGAAAAGAACGTGCGTTTCAGCGCAACCGCGCTTCCCAAACGCTGGTCAACCGCCAGATAAACATCTCCCATTCCGCCTTTGCCGATCAAATGAACGATCAAATAACGGTTTTGCAACAAAGTATTCGGAGCTAAAGCTTTCATTTAGTGCTTCCTGATGACAAAATATCTACTTAAAATATTAATACGGATGAACAAATTCTATACAATTTTCTTATAAATAGGATG
Organism: Pyrinomonadaceae bacterium; assembly: GCA_036833775.1. Classification (GTDB taxonomy): domain Bacteria; phylum Acidobacteriota; class Blastocatellia; order Pyrinomonadales; family Pyrinomonadaceae; genus JAJQRF01. Next base: position 3,034 of record DAITPE010000659.1, read on the forward strand.
AAACGGCAAAGCCT
>DAITPE010000660.1:0-3036 GCA_036833775.1 Pyrinomonadaceae bacterium
TATGAAAATACTGTCTGTATCCCATCCTTCAAAACTAAACCGACTCAAATTTTCAGAGAAAACCTAGATTCTTAAATAGTTGATTCACAATGAGTTTCGATAAAACAAAAGCGATGCGTAATGCCGAAAAATACTTGTCACAAGGCAAGATTCGGGCGGCAATTACCGAGTATAAATTGATCGTCGAAAATGATCCGAAGGATTTCAGCACTTTGAATATGCTCGGCGATCTTCACGTTAAAAACCAAGAAAAGAAAGAAGCGGTAATGTGTTTTACACGCGTTGCGGAGCATTATGCCAAGCAGGGATTTGCTCAAAAAGCCATCGCAATTTACAACAAGATCGCCAAACTTCAGCCGGATTCTCTGGAAGTTTCGGCGCGTCTTGCCGAACTTTACCAATCGAAAGGCTCGATCGCCGAAGCCAGAACTCATTATGTGATGCTCGCCGATCAATTTCAGCGCGTCGGCAAAAAGATGGAAGCACTTTCCATTTGGAAACAAATCGCCACACTCGATCCGAACAATTCCGAAGTTTGTCTGAAAATCGCCGAAGCATATTGGCAGGAAAATCAAAAAGACGAAGCCGCCGAAGCATTTACCGAAGCCGGAATGCGTCTGACCTTGCAGGGAAAACACGAAGCGGCATTGACTTCGTTTTCACGCGCGCTCGAAATTCGCCAGAACGATTTCAAAGCTCTGAACGGTTTTGTAAAATCGCAGATCAATCTCGGTTATTCCGATGAAGCCGCCTCGACGCTCGAAACGATTCTCGAAAAACAGCCTTACAACCGCGATATTTTATATCTTTTAGTGGATTGTCATCTCGACACGAACAATCCTGCCGAAGCCGAAAAAGCTGTCATTAAACTCGTTGAACAAGAACCCGCAAATTATCCGAAATTTTTAGAACTCATCGAAGTTTACCTGAAAAACAACGATCTCGAATCAGCCGCAAGAATTCTTTCGATGTCGTCAGAACATTTGCTCGTCGGCGGACAATCGGACGAGTTTTTGAAATGGACGAACGAAATTTTGGCGCGAAACCCCGAACAAGTCGTCGCACTTCGGCTTTTAGTTCGTTATTACGGTTGGCAACGCGACGAAAAAGCCTTGAAAGATTCGCTCGTGCGTTTGGCAGAAGGCGCGCGCCTTGCCAATGCGGTTGACGATGAAAGATACGCGTTGACACAATTGATAATGATCACGCCGCACGAAACGCAGTTTGCTCAGCGTTTGCAGGAACTCAATCTCGAACACGGTTACGAAGCCGATCATCTCGCCGAAGTTCCGCAATTTGAAAAATACGCCGTTCCCGAAATGGAAGAAGCACACGTTTCGGCAAACGGTTTCGGCGAATATCAAGCAGATTTTGAACTTGCCGGAAACGGTTTCAGCCAAAACGGTTCGGCGGATTACATTTTTCCGCAGGAAAGTTTTGAAGATTCGATCGCCGAAGAATTTAACGGCGAATTCGTGCAGGAATTTGAAGGTTCTCCGGTTTTTGAAGATTCTTCAAGCGTTTCGACGCTGACTTTGGCGCAAGAACAAAGACTCGAAAAAGAAGTCGAAAGCCTCGAATTTTATATCGAACAAGGTTATTTGGATTTAGCCGACAAAACTTTGGCGGAACTCGAAGAAGAATTCGGTAAACATCCGAAACTCGCTGCCGTCAGAGCTAAAATCGGCGGCGGAAATGTCGAAACTGAAACCGTCGAAAGCACGGAAACCGCCTTTGTTCAGCCTGAAAACGCTTTTGAATCACACGGTTTTGACTTTACGCCGAGTCAAACGGAAGACGCTCAGAATGAAACGGTTCAAACGGAAGCTGTTTCAACCGAAGAAACGAAGGGAGAACAAACTGCATCGGCGCAAAGCTATGATTTCTTTGACGATTTCCGCAACGATCTCGGACTCGAAGAAACGGCGGCGGCAAGCGATGACGGCGATTACGAAACGCATTATCAAATGGCGGTCGCGTATCAGGAAATGGGTTTGCTCGAAGACGCGATCAGGGAATTTCAAGATGCGATCAATCTTGTCAGTCCGAACGACAAAACGCGCCGATTCTTTAATTGTGCGACGCTTTTGGGACATTGTTTTATGCAGAAAGAGATGCCGAATCTGGCTTTGATGTGGCTGAATCGCGCATTGGAAGTTTCGGATTTGAACGCCGACGAAAAACAAGGCGTTTGGTATGAAATCGCCAACGCTTATCAAACAGCCGAAGAAAACGAAAACGCGTTGACGTATTTTGAAAAAATTTACGCCGTAAACGTTGATTACCGCGATGTCGGCGATAGAATTCAAAATCTGCACGTCAGCACTTAAAATCTTGATGACAAATCAAAAAAAGAGACATCTTTCGGGATGTCTTTTTGTTTTTTGAAAGAGAAAGTTCTAATAGTTTGCATTTAGATGCCAATACTCTTTTCCCATCGGGGATTTTCGTTATATGATAATTTTCAAATCCGAATACGATCAAAATTTTCATGAAAAAATTTATCTGTGCCGTCTTTTTTTTGATTTTTTCTTTTGCCGTTAGTTTTGCACAAACGCCGACACCTTCGCCCGAAGCGGCGGTTGATTCGGATATTGTGAAAATTTCGACCTCTTTAATTCAATTGGATGTGACGGTAACCGACAAAAACGGCAAGATCGTACCTAACCTTAAATCCGAAGATTTTGAAGTTTTTGAAAACGACAAGCCGGAAAATATTACAAACTTTTCGTTTATCGAATCGGTTCCGCAAACACGTATTTCTCAAACATCGTCGCCGAACAAAGTAAATTCTCCGATTGCCGCCGTTCAGCTTCGTCCCGAACAAGTTCGCCGCACGATCGCGCTCGTAGTTGACGATCTCGGACTTTCGGCGGAAAGCATTCAATCGGTGAAAAAGGCTTTGAAAAAATTTGTTGACGAACAGATGCAGCCGAATGATCTGGTCGCAATTATCCGAACGGGAAGCGGCATCGGTTCGCTTCAGCAATTTACTTCGGATAAAAATCTGCTTTATTTGGCGATCGAAAAAATTCG
>DAITPE010000661.1:0-3036 GCA_036833775.1 Pyrinomonadaceae bacterium
AATTTCTCCAAGCCTTCGGAGCGGTTTTCAGAAGCTTCCGAGCGGCTCTCCGAAGCTTCCGAGAACCGCTCCGAACCTTTGGAAAATCGCTCGAAAGCTTTTGAAAACCGCTCGGAAGCTTTTGAAAACCGCTCGGAAGGTTCTGAAATCTTTTCAAAAGCCTTTGCATCGTGCAAAATCGGCGCGAATTTTTTGAAATACGGGCTTTTTCGGTTTACAAGAGCGATTCTGCTTCCGAAATTTGCAACGGATTTCAATTTATTAATGCGGATTCGTCATAAAATCCCTGAAATCTGGAATTACCTACCGCTTTTCGTTTATACTCGAAAAATACATTTCCGTAAATTAAATCCGGGGAAAATCAATGAATAAATTATACACGGCAATTATCGGTTTGAGCTTGATGTGTCTGCTTTTTGTGCCTGCCAGCGCGCAAAAGAAACGCGAAATACAGATTCCGAAAAACTATAAACCTTTGAAAACAGTAGTTTCCGCACCGCTGCAAACGCTTTTGAACGAAGCCGTCAGCGATGCCATTTCGAAAGCGAAAGATTTCAAACCCGAAGAGATCGCCGCAACGATTATTGACTTGCGCGATGCCGAAAACGCGAAATTTGCGGAAGTTCGCGGCGCGGAAAAAATCTATCCTGCGAGCGTCGTGAAAATGTTTTATATGGTCGCGCTCGAACAGCTTTTGGAAGAAGGCATCGTGAAAACTTCGCCCGAACTCGAACGCGGTCTGAAAGATATGATCGTCGATTCATCTAATGAAGCGACACAGTATATTTTGGACGTGATCACCGACACGTCGAGCGGCAGCGAATTGCCCGAAAAAGCGTTCAAGGAATGGTCTTATAAACGAAACACGGTCAATCGTTTTTATTCGTCGCTCGGCTACACGAACATCAATGTCAATCAGAAAACTTTTTGCGAAGACGCTTACGGCATCGAACAGCAGTTTCGCGGCTACAAAGGCGAAAACCGCAATAAACTAAACACGACCGCAACCGCGCGTTTGCTGGCTGAAATAGTTTTGGGAAGAATCGCCAACGCCGAGAAAACGCAGAAAATGCTGAACTTATTAAAACGCGAACCGTTTGCCGAAACCAAAGACCAAGACGATCAGGCACACGGATTTTCGGGCAAAGCGTTAATCGATATGAACTTGAAAGACGCAAAAATCTGGTCGAAAGCCGGTTGGACGAGTTCGACGCGGCACGATGTCGCCTACATCGAAACCGCCGACGGTTTGAAGTTCGTCGTCTGCATTTTTACCGAAAATCACGCCAACGACCGCGAAACTTTGCCGCGAATTGTCGGCAGTATCATCAAAGGTTTGAAAAGTGTTAAGTAACAAATGAAGCTATGATAAAATGAAATTCCACACGGAGAAAAAAGTAAAATGACGGATAATCAAATCAATCAACTGTTTAATTTAGTAACCAAATGCGTTAATGGCATCCAGGACTTAAGAAGCGATGTAAGCGAATTAAAAAGCGATGTAAGCGAATTAAAAACCGACGTTGCCGAATTAAAGCAAGGTCAAGCCGAATTAAAAAGCGACGTTTCGGAACTGAAAGACCGCATGGGAAATCTCGAAGAAGGACAAACGAGATTGGAAAAAGAAATTCAGATCACGAATAAAGCATTGGCGATTTTAGCCGATGATTCCGTCAGAACACGCGCCAGAGTTGATATTTTAGAACAGCAAAAGGAACTAACCAACTAGAAAAAACAATCGAAAATTTATGAAAAAGACGAGTTTATTTGTCGCCATCTTATTGCTCGTAAATTGCGTTTATGCGCAATATCAGAAGCCGCCCAAGGAAATTGAAGACATTTTGAACGCGCCCGCGATTCCGTCAACCTTGGTTTCGCCTGCGAAGGATAAAATCGCAATTCTCGAACCGCTGCGTTATCCGCCGATTTCCGAACTCGCCGAACCGATGCTCAGAATCGCCGGTTTGCGAATCAATCCGAACACGAACGGACAGCATCGAACGCCGTATTACGTCAAAATTTCGCTGAAAAACATCGCCGACGGAAATATGACGCAGATTCAGCTTCCGAACGGGGCAAAGATCGTTTCATTGGCTTGGAGCGCGGACGGAAAATATATCGCCGCCGGAAATTTGACCGCGAAAGGAACCGAACTTTGGATTGTCGAAGCGTCAAACGGTAAAGCGAAAGTCTTGAAAAATGTTTTGATCAGCACCGTTTTAGGCGATATTAACTGGATGCCCGACCAGAAATCTCTGCTCGTCAATCTCGTTCCGACAAATCGCGGAGTTGCGCCGCAATATCAAAATCTCGTCCCGAATTCGCCGAGTATTCAGGAAACCGCCGGAAAAACAGGCGCGGTGCAGACATTTCAGGATTTGCTTAAAAGCCCGAACGACGAAAATCTTTTTGAATATTACGCGACTTCGCAATTGGCGGTCGTTTCGGTCGAAGGAAAGATCAAAACCATCGGCGAACCCGCAATTTTCGATCAAAATGACGTTTCGCCCGACGGAAATTACATTCTGACTTCGCGCATCAAACGTCCGTTTTCGTATCTTTTTCCGTATTTTCGTTTCCCGAAGGAAGTCGAAGTTTGGGATAAAGAAGGTAAATTAGCGTATAAGATCGCGTCCGTTCCATTGCAGGATAATCTGCCCGTGCAAGGCGTTCCGACCGGACCGCGCGGTTACGGCTGGATTCCGAACGAAGCCGCAACACTGATCTGGGCGGAAGCTTTGGACGGCGGAAATCCGAAAACGAAAGCCGAATTCCGCGATAAATTGATGCGTATTTCCGCGCCGTTTACGGGTTCGCAGTTTGAGATCGTGAAAGTCGAAAATCGTTATCAAGGCAGAATGTTCGGCGAAAAAGACGGCTTGATGCTGTTTTACGATTACAACCGCGACACGCAGAAACGCAGACTTTTCACGATGGATTACCGCTCGAAAGCCGAGCCGAAATTGATCTCCGATCTCAACGTCAATGACCGTTATAACGATCTCGGTCAACCCGTGATGAAGCGTCTGCCGAACG
>DAITPE010000662.1:0-3021 GCA_036833775.1 Pyrinomonadaceae bacterium
TGAAGTGATTAGGCGAAGGTTATCGAGATAACTTTTGGGCGTTCACCTCTCGCTGAAAAATAAAATGAATCGTTTAGATAGTATCGAACAAACACAGTTGAAGGAAAATATTCCTTCGTTCAAATCGGGCGACACGGTTAAAGTTCACGTGCGCATCAAAGAAGGAAACAAAGAGCGTTTGCAGGTTTTTGAAGGCGTTTGCATTGCGCGCAAACACGGCGGCGCACGCGAAACCGTCACCATTCGTAAAGTGAGTTTCGGTGTCGGCGTTGAGCGTATTTTTCCGCTTCACGCGACCGTAATCGACCACATCGACGTAGTTCGCCGAGGTCGTGTCCGCCGCGCTAAACTTTATTATTTGCGTAACTTGCGCGGTAAAGCGGCGCGTATCAAAGAACTCGATACACGCAACAAAGACGCGGCAAGAGCAGCTAAAAAGTAACTATTTGAAATTTGAGAAAATAGCCGCAAGAGAGCGCAAAACTCACAAAAAGATTTTTATATTTAATCTTTTTGCGTTTTTTGTGCTTCTTTGCGGCTATTTCGATTTTTATGGAAAAACAATTTCAGATCGGCATCGAATTTGAAAACCGGGCGATTGCCGAAGGCTTTCGTTTTATCGCGGGCGTTGACGAGGTCGGGCGCGGTTGTCTGGCAGGTCCGGTCGTTGCCGCCGCTTGTATTTTGGATTTGACGAAAATGCCCGAAGGCTTGAACGATTCCAAAAAACTTTCCGAGAAAAAACGCCTCAAGCTCAACGAAGAAATCTGCGAAACGGCAATTTGCTACGCGATCGGCGAAGTCGAAGCCGACGAGATCGACAAGATAAACATTCTCCAAGCGACGAAAAAAGCGATGCGCCTCGCCATCGAAAAACTCTCGCCGAACGCCGATTTTTTATTGATCGACGCGCTTCAATTAAAAGAAATTAACTTACCGCAAAAAGGCATCATCAAAGGCGACGCGATCAGCGCATCGATCGCCGCCGCCTCGATCATCGCCAAAACCTACCGCGACAATCTGATGCAGGAAATGTGCAAAATCTATCCCGCATACGGCTTTTCCAAACACGTCGGCTACGGCACAAAGGCGCATTTCGAAGCCCTCAAACAACACGGCGCATGCCACATCCCCCGCAAATCCTTTAAAGGCGTTTTGTAGAAAATTTTGTATAATCCTAATGAAATGAGCAACAACATACTTGAAAATGTTTTCAGTCTTATCAGTTTTGGAGCCGATTCCAAAAGGATGCAACTCCCTCAAGTTGAGTTTGTTGACATCGTAAATCTCAAAGGTGTTGAAACTAATTGTGTAAGCGAATATATGCAGAATGCCGTTGACGCGCCATCTATTCGGCTCGAAGGTAAAGCGGCTGAAGAAATCGCAGATTTGTGGCGGCGTTTGCCAAAAGATTTAAATATGCGTTGTCATATTCCGCCTTTCGGACTGCGTTTTTATTGCAACGGCGAACTTTATCTGCAAGCCTCGCTTTGTTGGCAATGCGATAATATCTTCGGCGATATAAAAGGAGAAAAGTTTTCTTCAACCTTCAATCCAAAACATCGAACTGCTCAAAAATTACTTTCTTTGTGTAAACAAATGTTTGAATCGAATGATTAAACAAAAGCGTTTTGCCTGATACTTTGCTTTATTCTTAATTTTTAATGAAAACTTTCGATTACAACGGAAGCGATTTTTGGAGCGTTGATGCGGTATTGGAACGCTGTGAATCTTACTCTAAACATTTCAAGGTTTCGTCGCCCTTTGATATTCAGCCTTTTATACGTACGGACGGCGAAATACGCAGAATTTATCCCGTGATGGAAAAAGTGATCGAAGGCATTGAAAAAGACGATTCGGCTTGTATCGAAATCGGGATCGAGTTTATCGAGGAAAGCCGTTCTTTTCCTTTCGGCAAGATTTTAAAATACAACACAGCCCGCGCCTTGTGTCGCGTTTCGACACCGCTTTCCGAACCGCAAAAAGAACGAATCAGAAAGCGCGTCGCCGAAATGCTCTGCACCGATTATCTTCCGCGAGAATTTCGTCAATACGCTAAACTCGTTCGCCAAATAGGATTGGGAAATTGGGAGTCGAAAATCGAACGCGAAGCCAATTTTAATAATCGTTGGGTGAAACATTATTTCAAGATAATCAAAAAATCTTTCTAAAGAATTATAAATCGGATAATATCGTCGGTTTGCGAGTTTGTGTGAATATTAGCTAAAAAATTCCCTTTGCAATTCAACTAAAATTCGTTACCGATGTGTTTCGCCGTGCGAATTTCAACAGGAAGCATTACTTTTAACCAATAGTTTGCTTTTTGTGATAAAAATAAATTTTTATATGTCTAAACACTCTGCTCGCCTTTTAATTGCGATTTTGACTTTTGTTTTCAGTATTTCCGTCGTGGCGGGTTGGATTTACTATCGGGAATCTCAAAGAGTTAAAATTGAATTGCCTGATGCTCGATGGGAGCAAATTTCCTTTAAACTGATTAACAAAACAACCGAACTCGGCGGACTGGACGAACTGAGAAAAGTAATTTTGAATCAGGATGACATTGAAGTTCGAGTTTGGCGCGGATTCGGGTTGGCAGATTTGGAAGGCGTGATCCTAAAACGCACAGACAATCAATGGAACGCTTTTCACGTAAAAGCCGACGATTATGTCGAACCTCAACGAGTAGAAGTAAAAAAATTACCTTCTCCGAAATCCGGCTGGGAGTTTTTCTGGAACAATTTGACCGAACAAGGTTTGCTGACGCTTCGTGATCCGTCAGAGAAAAATTGTGAAGACGGCGGACTGGACGGAACAAGTTACGTTGTAGAAATCAATCAAAATAAAATTTATCGAACTTATCGAATGCGCGCCTGTGGTCGAGGACCTTTTCAATTCAATCAAGGAACAGGCTGAAGCCTGGGACGGTAAGACAGTCTTCATCCGTCCCTGACGCGGGGACGCTCTCAACAAGGGGAAAGAACTCATGACCACGCGATTTGCATGGGCGGCGATCGCCTG
>DAITPE010000663.1:0-3017 GCA_036833775.1 Pyrinomonadaceae bacterium
GTCGTTCCGCTTCTGACCGGCAAGATTCGATAGCTTTTCAAATTTGCAGGACTGTTGATGTTATTATTGAAGCCGACATTAGATAGATCGTTCAACTGAGAACCCGTATAAACATGAAGCAAAGTGTCTATATTCGTTTCCGTCAGGTTGGTTGAAAATGAAAAATATCCTGTCATCGGTGCGGTCCATTTGAACCAGACGGATCTGCCGCCCACATTTCCCGCGTGCACCTGTTCAAATTGCTGTTTCGTCGCCGCGAGATTCGTTCGTCTGACCGAAACGCGGGTGCCGCTCAAGATTTCTGCGTTTTCGAAATTATCGTTAAACGGCGCGCCCGCTTTTGCATTCGCCGAATTTACTAAAACGAAAGCCGCCGCGAAAAATAAAACTAAGCCGGAATTTTTTAAGAATCCATAAAATGACATTTTTGATCTATTGTTTTTCATATTTTTATCCTCGAAATTTTTATCGCCGAAACACGTTTATCGGCTTGATGAATACAAAGATACGTCAAATTCAAATGCCCAATCACCACCTGTTCGTATAGAAAGTTTCCATAAAAAAATAGAAGTTTATTTGTTCAAAAATTCTGTGCTGAAAAGAGAGAATGAGATAGTTAAATAAATTAAAAAGGATGTGTAAACTCTGTAATTACAACGCTTAGTCGTATGCTTGGAATTGTTTGACGAATGCTCACCAATTAAATAAATCAACTTTTGTCAAAGCGGCAATAAATAATGCTTTGAGCGGAAACCGCTTAAAATCAACCCTTTTGGGCGGGTAGGGAATTATTTAAAGAGATCGAATAAATTTATGGTTTGAATTAAAAATAATAAATAATTCGTCTTTTTACTGCGGCTATCGGCACTGTCTGTTTGAAAATAGCAATGGCAAATAATGTTTTTGATTAAGGCTGTCGTCTCTTTTCAAAGAAAATAAATGTTTCAGTAAAAAGGAGTTAATCAAATGGAGTTTGAGAAGAAGAAAGATACGATTTTGCAATTGCGCGGCTTTGCAAAGAATTTATGTTTATTTATCGGAGTTTTGACGGCAGCCTTGATTTTGGGCGTTTCCGTTTTTGGGCAAAGCGGAAGCAGCGGCAATTTGCCGAATAATCCGTTGCCGCAAACGCCGCCTGCACCGGGAATTTTGTTTCGTGATTCATTCGGCTGGGGACCGCAAGGTCTTCGTCCGGCGGGAAACGGAGTTTTAAGAAATTCGCTCGAAGTAGCGAATATCAACGATTTTTGGGTCGAATATTTAGGTTCGAAAAATCAAAAATGGCTCGCGCCGCCGACAAATCCTTCAGCCCCGATCGCAACTTGGAATTTTTGCGGAACCGAGCCTGATCCGTATGAGATTTTTTCGCCGCTTCAAATCGTCAACGGTGCATTTTTCAATGGCTGTGTGCTCAGCGGAAACAGCGAAGGCGCGGCATTTCCGACGGCTTTGATGCCGCTTCCGGGCGGATTGAACAATGCTTTCGATGTCAGTATCGACGGCTTTGCGATTCCCGGACCGAATTCATATTTGGCAGTCGGTTTGACCAACTCGAACCAAACGGCAGGAAACTTTTTCGCTTTCGGTTCGGCGGTTTTGGTCATCAGAAATCAATCGGAATTTTCGCTGAATACGATTTTGTTCGAGCTTCGCGCCGGAAATTTCAGCGGACCGATTTTGGCGCACGGAATTGTTGCCGGAAACGGTTTCGTAAATCAATTGAAAATCAGATACAATCCGCGTACGAAAACTTTGGGCGGACAGATCAACGGAACCGTCATCGATCCTGTTCAGGTAAATTTCAGCACACCGAAATACGTTGGATTCGAAGGTTTTGCAGTAGTTGACAATTTCGTTGTCAGTTCTTTGTAAAAACAAAAAAATCAGTAAAAAAGCGGCGGTTGAAAGCCGCTTTTTTACTGAAAATACTCACAATTCATTTTACACTCAAAAAAGTTTTCGCATAAATTTTTTATTCAAACCCAAACGCACAAACTACGCACAAGTCGTCAAAGGATTTCCGCAAACGTCTTCGCTTGAAATCCAGCCGACGATGCCTTTGTATTCGATCTTGAATCCGAAACAATCGAATCCGACGATCTTGATCAGGTTTTCGCTCGGGATTTTACCGACTTTTTTGCTTTTACGGTTCGGCAAACTGTATAAATTCGCAGGTTTTCCGCTTTTGGTTTGAACATTGGAAGTGATCAATTTGGCGGAAACCCAGCCGGTTTTATCGATTTTGTATTCATCATTTACGACTTCGGGCAAAAGAATTTTTACCCAGCCGTTCGAGTACCCGAGAATATAATAGCTTCCTTGCGGTTCGTCGCTGTTTTCGTCTTCAAACGGCAAAACGTCAATGATCTTGCCTTTGATGCTCGGCGCATTGCGGACATTTGTGCCTTTCGGGTCTTTGTCTTCGATCCAACCTTCCAAAACGCATTTGTATTTTTTGACGATCGCATTGTAATCATCAATGAAATAACGCTGTGCAGAAACTGCCTGCGCACAAAATGTTAAAACTAAAAATCCGAAAATGATCGTTTTTTTCATATTCTTTTCTTCCTATTTAACCGAAACCGTCATTCGATAAGTCGTATTACCGCGTGTCGGCGCAACTTCGATCTGATAATTGCCGTTTTCTGGCAAAACTCCTTTCCAATTGGTTTGATCGTCCATTTCTCCGGCGTTTGCGACAAAATCGCCCGACGGAGTTTTGATCGTAAAGACCGCATTTTTTTCAACCGAAGTTATTTTCACGCTCATTTTCTGACCACGCTTGGCGTTGACGAGATAAGTTGTCGTTTCTTCACGCAAAACCGCGTCGCTGACGGTTTTCGTCGTTTTTCCTTTGGCGAACTTTAGCTGGATCAATTCGTGCGCTTGCGCAAAAGACGCGAAGATCATCGAAAATGCAATAAAAATAATCGTTATAAATATTTTAATATTAAACTTTGTCATAAAATTTTTCCTCTATAAATCGATATAAATTATGTGAATCAACAGTAGAAATA
>DAITPE010000664.1:0-3016 GCA_036833775.1 Pyrinomonadaceae bacterium
AAAAGGAAAAAATCCCGCCCGATTTCTCGAACAGGATTTATTTTATTTTTTCAACAAAGATTTATGCCGACGGAATTGTTAATTCTTGTCCGGGGAAAATTTTGTCGGGATCGTCGAGTTTGTCGCGGTTTGCTTCAAAGATCGCGTTCCAGCTAACGCCGTATTTTTTGCCGATCTTGCTCAGGTTGTCGCCTGATTGAACGGTGTATGTGTTTGCCGCCGCTTCGGGTGCGGTCACGTCTAAAACGAGATCGCCCGAACGAAAATCGGGATCGAGACGACCGTATTCGTCCCAAAGTGCCTGTTTGGCTTCTGCGCTCGGCGCGCTGCCTTCGATCTTGATAAAACCTTCGCCTTCGGTAATGTTCAAATTTGAAAGTCCCGAATTATTCGCCAAGTCGATCAACGATTGATATTTTTCTTGTAAAGACATTGTTAGATTTCCTCCTGTTTATTTTTCGGTAACTTGATTATCAACCGGTTTTCCGCCGTTTGCTTCCATTACGACTTTAACAACTTCGGGTAATTTACCTTTCGCAACAGTTCCGCGAATGGCAACTTTCGGACCTGAAGTATCAACTGTAACATCGGTGAATCCGCCTTTTTTCAAAGCTTCTTCGATCTTCGGTTTCAGATTCGGATCGGTTGCGGCTGATTCCGTTGTTTTCGGAACAGGTGTCGGTGTCGGCGAGGCGACGGTTACATTTGCGTTTGTATTTGCTTCCTTGCCGCCGCATGCGCCCAAAAAGATGACGGCTGACAAGCATAAAAGAACTAAAACTTTAATTTTCATTGTTTCCTCCAATATTTCGTTTCTTTTTTCTTTAATTGTTCTTCCAAAAGTTTATAAAACAAACCTTTAGGCTTAGAAATTTATAAACTTCCAAATATAAAAACTTTCTCGTTTTCTGAGAAATTACTAATTAATTCAGGGGCTGTCAATGTATCTTAGAACATTTCGTAAAAAATTTCAGTTAAATTCAATCGAAAAAACTTCTTCCGCGATTTGACGCGCAACTTCGAACGAAGTTTGGTCTGGACGGACGATAAAATGCCAGTCGGCAAGGCAGTAAATATTTTGTCTTTCTTGAAATAAACGCTGAGTTTCCTGCTTGTTCGAAGCCAGCGGACGTTCTTTTTTCGATTGCCGAATATTTTGCCAGCAATGTTCAAAAGTCGATTCGAGCCAAATACTCGTAAAGTTTTTTTCTTTCAGCATTCGGCGGTTTTCTGCAACTGTCCACGCGCCGCCGCCGAGCGCGACGACTTGCGAAAGATTTTCAGCCAAGATTTTTTTCAAGCTTTCGGTTTCGATCTCGCGGTAACGCACGATGCCGACATCTCTGATTAAATCGGCGATTTCGCAGCTTTCGTCTTCTTCGATAAAAATGTCGAGATCAATGATTTCACAGCCGAGAATGCGCGCCAAATGCCGCGCAACGCTGGTTTTCCCAACGCCCATAAATCCCGTCAAAGCTATCCGATTTTCTGTCATTAATTGAAAGTTTGAAACAACGATTTACACGGATTTTCACAGATTTTTATCAAAAAGAAAACTTTCTCCTTAAAATAATCTGCGAAAATCGGCGTAAATCGTCGGTTTGATTTAACTTATCTGCCAAGAGTTTTGAAACAACGATTTACGCAGATTATCACGGATTTTATTTTTTCTATTTCAGCAGAACAATCTTAAAATAATCCGCGAAAATCTGTGTAAATCGTTGTTTCGCTTTTGTTTTACCTGCAAACGATTTTCAGCGTATCAAAAAATTCGGGAAACGAAACCGCCGCGCAATCCGCATCGATGATTTCCGTTTCGCCTTCCGCAAAAAGCGCGGCGACGGCAAACGCCATCGCGATGCGGTGATCGCCGAACGAATCGACCGTTGCGCCTTTCAGATTCGATTTTCCGACGCGCAAACCGTCCTCGAATTCTTCGACTTCCGCGCCCATTCTTTTCAGATTTTCGACGACCGTCGCGATTCTGTCCGATTCTTTTACGCGTAATTCTTCGGCGTTGCGAATCTCGATTCCGCCTTCGATCTGCGTTCCGAAAACTGCAAGAATCGGAATTTCGTCGATCAAATTCGCAATAATTTCACCGCCGACCAGATTCGTTTCGGCTTTTCTGATTAAAGTTTCGCTTCCCGTAATTTTTAAATCTCCAACAGGTTCGTTGCAAAGTTCAGTTTCGTTCAAAATCTCGATTTCCGCACCGAAATTTCTCAAAGCTTCGATAATTCCCGTCCGCGAAGGATTCAAACCGACGTTTTTCAAAACGATTTCTGAACCTTTTAAACAAGCCGCCGCAACGAGAAAAAACGCCGCCGAAGAAACGTCTGACGGAACATTTAAATCTGTTGCCGTCAAAATATCTTCACCCGAAACCGAAATCAAAGTTCCGTTTTCGTTTTTTGTTTCCTGCAAATTCACGCCCAGATATTTCAGCATTCTTTCGGTGTGATCGCGCGTTTGCGTTTTTTCAAGAACGGAAGTTTCGCCGTCAGCGTTCAAACCTGCAAGCAACAGACAAGATTTGAGTTGCGCCGAAGCGATCTTCGGTTCAAAATTATGCGCCGTCAAAGGATTTTTGCCGAAGATTTTCAGCGGCGCGTGATTTTCGATCGAATCGATTTGCGCATTCATCATTGAAAGCGGTTCGATGACGCGTTTCATCGGGCGTTGTGAAAGTGATTCGTCGCCGATCAAAACGGAATCGAAATTTTGTCCCGCCAAAATTCCGCACATCAAGCGCATCGTCGTTCCCGAATTTCCGCAATCGAGTTCGGTTTCGGGTTTTGTAAATCCGTTTTTCCCGACGCCTTTAATAAAAACCGTCGAATTTTCGCGCTTTATTTCAATGCCCAAACCTTTCAAACATTCAAGCGTCGAAGCGCAATCCGCACTCGATGCAAAATTGGTGATTTTCGTTTCGCCGTTTGCCAACGCCGAAAACATCGCAGCGCGGTGCGAAATCGATTTATCGCCGGGAAGATTGATTTCTCCTTTTAAAAAC
>DAITPE010000665.1:0-3015 GCA_036833775.1 Pyrinomonadaceae bacterium
AATTATTTCAATACTTACACTTTTCTTTGTTTTCTTTTCCAGACAAAATTCCGCCAACTGCCTTGCAAACTATACTAAAGCGGAATAAAAACTTAGAATTTTATGTAAGATAATGAATCAGCCGAAATTTAAACTGAAATTTGAATCGGGAACTTTGATTCTCGAAGGCGCAAATGAAAATGATCTCGTTCCGAAAGCTTTCGTTTGGGATTCGCGCACAAAATATTTTCGCGCTCCGGCGTATCTTTACCGCGAAATCGTGTTGGATTTTATGCGCTCGAAAACCGAGTTTGACGATTCGGCGAAAAATTATTCAAATTTCGATTTCAAACAAAAATTCCACATCAAACCGCGTCCTTATCAAACGGAATCGATCGAAGAATGGAAAAAAAATCAGCGTTGCGGCGTGATCGTTTTGCCGACCGGCGCGGGAAAAACTCACGTTGCGACAATGGCGATCGAAATTTGCGGTCGGCAAACTTTGATCGTCGTGCCGACGCTCGATCTGATGAATCAATGGTTTGATCTTTTAGTCTCAACATTTAACGCCGAAATCGGACTGATCGGCGGCGGATTTTACGAAATCGGCGCGATTACCGTGACGACTTACGCTTCGGCTTTTCGGCATCAGGAACGGCTCGGAAATCAATTCGGTTTGATAATTTTCGACGAATGCCATCATCTTCCCGGCGAAGGCTACAAATACGCCGCAGAATTTGCGCTTGCGCCGTTTCGACTCGGGTTGACCGCAACGCCTGAACGAACCGACGAAGGCGATTTGATGCTCGACGATCTGGTCGGAAAAATCGTTTATCGTCTTGAAGCGCAAGAACTTGCGGGTGAATATTTGGCTGATTATACGCTCGAAAAGATTGAAGTCGAACTGACCGAAAACGAACGCGCCGAATACAACCGCGAACGCGAAATTTTCAGAAATTTTCTGCGTTCAAAAAATATTTCATTCGGTGCGCCAAACGGCTGGCAAAATTTCGTGATGCTTTCGGCGCGAAGCGAAGACGGCAGACGCGCGATGAAGGCTTTCCGCAATTCAAAAAAAATCGCGCTCGGAACTGACGATAAATTAAGAGTTTTGCAGGATTTACTGATTCGTCATCGAAACGATAAAGTTCTAATCTTCACCGCCGAAAACGAAATGGTTTACAAAATCTCGCAAGATTTTCTGATTCCCGCGATCACGCACGAAACGAACGTCAAGGAAAGAAAATTCTGGCTCGACGCTTTCAACAATGGCGACGTGCTCGCACTCGCAACTTCAAAAGTCTTAAACGAAGGCGTAAATATTCCCGATGCTTCCGTGGCGATAATTCTTTCCGGTTCGGGATCGTCGCGCGAACACATTCAGCGTTTGGGTAGAATCTTGCGCAAAAAAGACGACAAACAAGCAATTCTTTATGAAGTAATCGCACGAAATACCGCCGAAGAAAGAATCAGCGAACGCCGAACCGACGCACGGCAATTTCAAGATGCAAAACAAAATCAAGGAAAGACTTTATTTGATTAGTTTTTCAGCCATTTCGATCAAAGCAAGCGGTTCAAGCTTTGTTTTGTAAAAAATCACGTTCGGACTTTCCCAAAGTGATTCTTCACGGCTTCCGCGAAGTTCTTGCGATGCGGCTAAGATAAATTTATTGTAATTTGCGGCGCGAAATTCTTCGATTCTTTTTAATAAAGATTTTGGCGTCCAAAAACCCAAAACGTCGAGATAAACTTTTTCGCCTGAAGATTTAACCAAACACAAGTCAGGAATGAACGCGGTTTTTCCAAGATCGACGACTTCCCTGTTTTCTTCCAAACGCCAATCGCCCGGGCGTTTTTCAAAATTCTTTTTAAGCTTTTCGATGTCCGAATTTACATATTCGGGATCGTCGAAATAAAACGACACGAGTTCGGTTTGTTCGCTCGTCAATTCGTAAAAATAATTTCTTTCTTTTTGCGGAATTTCCGCCGTCATTTTCCAGTTTTTACAAATCAAAAGCGTGGGCAAAAAGACCGCCATTCGGATTCCGTATTTTTGTGAACGGTGAAACAGCGAAGCCGCGCCTGTAAGCGTGATTTCGTAACCGTTTACGGCATTTCCGATAACGGAATGAATGAGTTTGAAATGTTTTATCCAACCGAAAATCGCGCGGTAATTTGACGTTTCCGAAGGCGCAATGCGGATTTTCATTTCGACGCATTTATAAAGCAATGCCTGCGCCTGCGCGAGATTGTAGCGGTTTAATAAATCTTCGGGCGCAATCGTTTCAAATTCGATAAGTCTTTGCTGTGCAGAAAGATCGGCGTAAAGATTATTTTCAACTTCGGTTGGTTCGAGCTGAAATTCGTCTTTTGCAATCGTTTCCAAAACAGTTTTTCTTTGCTCGGAATTCGGCAGAACGGGCTGAAATTTTCGTGCTTCGAGAAAAATTTTCTGACGAATTTCAAATGGTTCGACGGCAGATTCGGTTTGAAATTCGGAACGGTCGCTGAGAAGTTTTATAAATCCGCGAAGAATTCGGTAATCGGTTCCCGTTCCGACGTATTCTTCCAATTCGCGTTCGAGTTCGCCGCGTGTTTTGCCAATAAATTCAGCAAAAATCGTGTTGAGATTTTCAGCGTCGGTCATTAAAGATTGATTGTTTGTTTTGATCAGACGCGGAAAAATCTTATCGCCGCGCCTCCAGCTAAAAGCCAAATCAGATGTCAGCATTTCGTTTATTTTTCGATTTTTTCAGCAAAATTTCCAATCCATTTTTATATTAACATTTTCGTTTTTTTCAATTTATGAAAAATAATTTACAATTGCCGTAAAAAAATGGTAACAAGTTTCTTTTTGGCGCGTCTTTTTATATTAAAGACGATTTAATTATTTGAAGATTCATAGCGAAACTACCAAAGAAAGTTCATTATTTTGCAATAATTACAGACAAATTTGTATGTGAACCGAATGAAAAAATTCTCCTGCAAAATCAGCCAACCCGTCATCAGTTTTCTGCTGATTTGTGTTTTTTTTAA
>DAITPE010000666.1:0-3010 GCA_036833775.1 Pyrinomonadaceae bacterium
CGGCAACTTGCGCTGAATTTGAAATACCGAAACCCAATGCGATCGGCAATTCCGTAAATTTTCTCAACCGCGAAACCAGATTTTCAGCCGACGAACTCGTTTCGTTTCTCGCGCCCGTCACGCCTGCCCGCGAAACCGCATAAACAAATCCGCTCGCTTTTTCACATATCTTTTTCAATCTTTCATCGCTCGAAGTCGGCGCGGCAAGCATGATCAAACTCAATTCTTTTTCTGCCAAAATCGCGCGAAATCCCTCGGCTTCTTCAGGCACGAGATCGGTTATCAAACAGCCGTCAACGCCTGCGTTTTTCGCACTTTCGGCAAATTCTTTCAATCCGAACTGCAAGATAGGATTAAAATAACTGAACAAAATGATCGGCGTTTCAAATCCTTCATTTCTGACTTCGGCAACGATTTTCAAAATGTCTTTAACGGAAATAGATTTTCGCAAAGCGCGTTCTGCCGAAGCCTGAATCGTCACGCCGTCGGCAACCGGATCGGAAAACGGAACGCCGAGTTCGATGACCGTTGCATCTTGCTTACAAAGTTCAATTATCAATGATTTTGACGTTTTCAAATCAGGATCACCCGCGACAATAAACGGAATAAATCCGCCGCTATTTTCTGCTTTTAATTGTTGGAATTTTTCCGTAATACGATTTTTCATTTAACTTTTTCGATTGCTTCCTTGAGTAATTTTACCCAATTTTCTTCATTTACTTCCGCCGATAATGCTTGATTAGCAATCAACCAATCATCTATTTCACGGCTTGAAACGTATCTTTGAAATAAATTATAGACCGCATAATATGCAAATTCGATGTGATCGGGGAAAACCAGATCGTCGTCCTGCATAGCGGACACAGGCTCCAAAAATCTTTTCTCAACATCGAGATTGTCTCGTCCAGTAAATGCGGCAACAAAAGCATCTGACGGCAAATCTACATCTACTTTTTGTGAAGTTCCGACGACTGATTCGACATATTCGATGACAGGATTTTCCGCAAAATATTTCTCCAAAACCAGTAACGCATTTCGGCATAATTCAAAATGCACTTCGCGTTTTTTCACGGAATTCAAAGCAAGAAATTCTTCGACTAAATTCATTTCTATAACATTTCCTGAACTTGATTTACGTCCTTATCGCCTCGCCCTGAAAGATTGCAGATAATCGTTTGCGTCGGCGACATTTCCGGCGCGAGTTTTAACAAATATGCGATCGCGTGCGAACTTTCTAACGCCGGAATGATTCCTTCCGTCTGCGATAAAATTTTAAAAGCCTCAAGTGCCTCGTTATCAGACGCAGAAACGTATTCAGCGCGTTCGATCGAATGCAGAAATGCATGTTCGGGACCGATCGAAGCATAATCGAGTCCTGCCGAAACGGAATGCGTCAGCGCGATTTGCCCGTTCGTGTCTTGCAAAAGATAGCTTTTCGTTCCCTGCAAAACGCCGATCTTTCCGCCGCCGTTCTCATTAAAACGCGCTGCGTGTTCGCCTAATAAATTTCCTTTCCCACCTGCTTCAACACCGATCATTCTGACATTTTCATCATTCAAAAACGGATGAAAAAGTCCGATCGAATTTGAGCCGCCGCCGACACAAGCCACCAAACAATCGGGCAAACTTCCCGTTTGTTCGAGAATTTGTTCACGCGCTTCTCTGCCGATCACCGATTGAAAATCTCTTACAAGCAACGGATAAGGATGCGGACCGAGCGCAGAACCGAGCAAATAATAAGTCGAATCAACATTCGTCACCCAATCGCGCAAAGCTTCGTTGATCGCGTCTTTCAATGTTTTTGAACCCGAATCCACACCGCGAACTTCCGCTCCTAAAAGCTGCATCCGAAAGACATTCAACGACTGCCGCCGCATATCTTCCGTGCCCATATAAACAACACATTCAAGCCCGAATAGTGCACAAACCGTCGCCGTGGCAACGCCGTGTTGTCCAGCTCCGGTTTCGGCAATCACTCGTTTTTTGCCCATTTTTCGAGCCAGTAAAACTTGTCCGATCGCGTTATTGATTTTATGCGAACCCGTATGTCCTAAATCTTCGCGCTTCAAATAAATCTGTGCGCCGCCTAAGTTTTCAGACAATCTTTGCGCGTGAAAAAGCGGTGTCGGGCGACCTGAAAAATCTTTCAATAATTGCAAGTATTCTGCTTGAAAATCCGCATCGTCGCGGACGCTGAAATACATTTCCGTCAATTCTTCAAGCGGAAACATCAAAGTCTCAGGCACAAACCGCCCGCCAAATTCGCCCCAATAACCGCGTTCGTTTGGTTGAAAATTCATAAAATTTATTCTTTCAAATTACTGCCGTTTTTGTCCAACTGCTTGAATATTTCTTATTTTTTGATTTTCAGTTTTCCCGAAAATTGTTATATTTAGACCGCAACACCAAATTTCAACCTTTTAACCAAACAATTTATGTCAAAAGTGAACAGACGCGAACTTATCAAAACGCTTTCGTTATCGCTCGGCGCGGGGCTTTTAATGTCGAACGACGCATTTTCGGCTTCGGAAGAATTTACGGCGAATCTCGAATCATTCGAATCCGATCTTCAACTCGATAAACCGATTACTGCCATAACTTTAGGCGCGGGTTCGCGCGGCAATGTTTATGGAAATTATGCCGTCAAATATCCGAATAATTTGGACATTGTCGGAGTTGCCGAACCGATCAAAATTCGCAACGAAAGATACACGCAAAAGCACAATATCGAAGAAAAAAATCGTTTCGACACTTGGGAACGCGTTTTCGAACGCCCGAAATTTGCCGACGCGATCATCATTTCAACGCCCGACAACCTTCATTACGCGCCGTGTATGAAGGCTTTGGAAATGGGTTACGATATTTTGCTCGAAAAGCCGATCTCGCCGAGTGAAAAAGAATGCCGCGATATTTTACAGCTTGCGAAAAAGACGAATCGAATCGTCGCCGTCTGCCACGTTTTGCGTTACGCACCGTATTTCATCAAACTGCGCGAAATAATTCAAAGCGG
>DAITPE010000667.1:0-3006 GCA_036833775.1 Pyrinomonadaceae bacterium
TGTCTTAACAGTTGAAACGATGCTCATATCAGCGAAACGGTGCTCATATCAGTTGAAACGATGCTCATATCAGCGTAAAAATAAGCTTATATGAATCAAGCGTAGAAATAAAACTTTGCGAACTTTGCGCTTTTGCGTGAAAAATTCTGTTTTTAACTGAAAAACGTCAGATGCGATCATTGTCTTGCACGCAAAGGCGCAAAGTTCGCAAAGAAAAACTCGAAAATTTACCTTCTCTTTTTACTCCTGATTCACATAGCTTATCAAACAAAAAGAGCGTCGAATCGTTTCGACACTCTTTTTTTATCTTTTAATTATTGAATTACTTTCCTAGATAATTCCCTTTTTAATCAATAATTCCGCGTTCAAGACCGCCGAGCCAGCCGCGCCGCGCACGGTGTTGTGCGAAAGCGAAACGAAGCGGTAATCGAAAACATTGTCGGGGAAAAGTCTGCCGACGGTGATCGTCATCCCGTTTCCGCTGTCGCGGTCGAGTCGCGGCTGCGGGCGCGAAGGTTCGTCGCAATATTCCATAAATCGTTTCGGCGATGAATAAAGATCGAGCGACGGGAAGGTATTGATCGCTTCGATGACTTCTTCCATCGTCGCCGTCTGTTTCAGATTCACGCGCACGGAAGCCGTGTGTCCGTCGATGACGTGAACGCGGAAACATTGCGCCGACACGGTAAAATCAGCCTTTTCAATGCCGCCGTCGGTCAATTTACCAAGAATCTTCTGCGCTTCGGTTTCGACTTTCGGCTCTTCGCCCGCGATATACGGCACGACATTATCGGTAATATCGAGCGACGGAACGCCCGGATAACCTGCGCCCGAAATCGCCTGTAATGTCGTCACGATGACTTCTTCGACACCGAATTTACGATGCAGAGCGGCAAGCGGCGGCGCAAAACTGACGACCGCGCAGTTCGGATTCGTAACGATAAAACCTTTGCCGAAGCCGCGTTTCTGCTTTTGTTTTTCGATCAATCCGACGTGTTCGTGATTGATTTCCGCAATCAAAAGAGGCACGTCTTCGTCCATTCGGTAGGACGACGAATTGCTGATGACGGGATAACCCGCGCGCGCAAAGGCTTCTTCGGTTTCACGCGCAACCGACGAGGGCAGGCTCGAAAAAACGATGTCGCAATCGAGCGGCGGTTCGATCGGCTGAACCGTAATGTTTTTCACGAAATCGGGCATTTTTCCCGCGAGTTTCCACGCACACGCTTCCGCATAAATTTTTCCTGTCGAACGATCCGAAGCCGCGAGCGCAGTGATTTCAAACTGCGGATGATTTTCCAAAAGCTGAACGAAACGCTGTCCGACCGTTCCGGTCGCGCCCAATATTCCTACACGATATTTTCTACTCATAATTTAACTGTAAAGTGCTGTTAAAACAGAAATTTTAAATTAGCCGTAAACTGTGGAAAAGTCTATTCACAAAAACAAAAAAGCCGCGTTTTTCGGCAGACGCGGCTTTTGAAAAAGTCGATACGAAATTTATTTCACATCGGCATAACTTTTGAAGAAATCACGCAAAGCATCGCGGTTGTTCGAGTGAATACGGTTGCAATAATTGTTCGTGTTGCAGTATTCGGCAAAATAATAACCACCTTTTTCATAGATCGCCGAGATCGTTCCGTCCGAAGCAGTGTTTTGATAAGTAACTTTTCCGCCGTTCGATTTTACGCCGCTGACCTGATCGTTAAAGTTTTGTTTTGCATCTTCATTCGTGTCGAACTTAGCAACTGTCAGGAAAACGTATTTTCCGCCGCCGCTGTAAGTTGCCTGCGCCGCGCCGTTTCCTTTCGGGAAATAATCCGAAACCGTCACGGTTTTCGCGTCGGTCTGCGTGTATTTTCCGACTTCCTTACGCGATTCGAGAATCGAAAGCAAAAGTGCGCTCGAATCCGAATCATCCGTGGTCGGCGACGAGTTTTTATTATCGAACGGAGTCGTCGAACCTTTCGGCGAATTTTTTGTGATCGGCGACGAAGAATTGCCCAGATTCGGAGTCGGCGTTGGGTAATTGTTCTTCTTACCGAAAAGATCGTCGCTGAATGCAAAACCGACGATTCCGATGCCGATCACCGAAATTACCAACAAGCCCAAACAACCGACCACGCCAAAGATCAAACCTTTGTTGCTTTTTTTCGGCGGTTGCGGCGGACTTGCCGGAGTCGGCGTAAACTGCGGTGTTTGAACGTTCGGAGTAAATGGCGGCGTATTTTGCTGTCCTTGCCCGAACGGATTATTCGGCGGCGGCGTTTGCCCGAAAGGATTATTGCTCTGCTGTTGCGGCTGACCGAACGGCGTATTCGGCGTATTCGGTGAATCGAAAGGATTATTCGGTTTATTCGATTGTCCCGAACCGCCCGATTGACCGAACGGCGAATCGCTCGGTTTCGGCGGCGATTGTCCCATAAAAACGGTCGGCGGCGGGTCTTCCGTATATTTTGAAGTGTTCGGCGCCGAAGAACCTAAAGGTGTTCCGCAATTTGAACAAAAACTCATTTCGGGAGAGTTTGCCTTACCGCATTTTGCACATATTTTGCTGCTCATTTGTATTGATCTCCGATTATTTTTTTCGGGCTACTGCTGAATTGTCTTAAATCTAGCATTTTTCCCGTTTTTTTCCAAAATACTTTCGCTTAATAGACGGCAAATTTTCGCTTTTTGGCGAATAATTTTCTTTATCTTACTCTTACGCGGATTTTGAATCTAAAATGTGTCAGGTTTTCCAATCTTTAAAGCCGAAAAGCGAGCAGATTTTGAGTTTTCAAAAAATACTCGTCTTTACATTTTCCCGTGAACTTTAAAATTTCGATTCATTAAACCCAACCTGCAAGTAACGGATGATGCATTTTACTGTCGGGCAAGCTCCAAGCTTTCATAAACGTCGTCCAATCATTTGCCCAGCCGCCGACTTTTTTTAGATTCCAGTTGGTCAAAAAAACGTGTGTGTCCGAATAAGCGAACGCGACGGTAAAATGCCCTAAAGTTTCC
>DAITPE010000668.1:0-3005 GCA_036833775.1 Pyrinomonadaceae bacterium
GGCAAGTTCGGCTAAAGCTTCGCTTTCTTCTTCATAGATAGTTTGTTTCAGATCATCGCTGATATCGTCGGATGTCAGATTTCCCAGAGTCTCCTCTCTTTCTGTTTCTCTGATTCGATCCAGTTTGGCTTTGCCGAGATCGACGGGGCGCGCTTCATACACAAGATAATATTCTTCCTGTTTTTGATTCGTGAATTTTTTGATCAATACGGGGACAACCTTATTCTGACCATTCTTTGAAATATGTAGCTCGCAAATCTCACCCAGCCCCATCGAACAAGTCGATAGATCTCCGGCAGTTCCTTCGAGCTTCCAATTCGAATAACTCGTTTTCAGAAATTTACTGACCGCTTCGTCGATCTGCGCTTTTTCTTTTTCGGCATCCCGCTCGATTTCTTCTTTCGATTTCGACGTGTTGGTATTTGCCGCCTTATCCGTGTTTGAAGCATTGGCGTTGGTATTCGTGTTCGCATTATTACCGTCGCAGGCAGTAAAGAGAAGACTTGCCGCAAGGATGATTATCAGAAAAATGCGCGATTTTTGATTCATAATTATGCTTATTGTCTGAGCCATCTTTTCACGCCTCCGTGATTGGAACAGGTTCCGCTCCTCGATGAAGAAAAACTGTAAATATCGTCAGCACAAACCGCGGACGGATTTCTGAAGGTCAGATTAAATAAATATCTGGTATTGTACGGCGACGGCAGCAGATACATTGATGCGAAAAGAAGGATCGCCGCGACGACGAAGGTTTGAAACTTATGATTGAGCAGATATTCGTATAATCTTTTAAGTTTTCCTTCATCGTGAATACAATTCCGTGACTTGCCAATATTTTTGCCCGTTCTTTACGCCTTGTTTGACCAGATAACCGACATTTCCTCTTTTTATCACGGGAAGTCCCGGTATTTTCTGCGAGATCTCGACATCAACCGTCACCGAATACTCGTTTTCGGTTTTGCGCGGATCGAAACTAAAGCCGATGTATTTGAAATCCGCATGATTGACCTCAATATGTTCTTTGATCGCCTGCTCCAGCCCGTCCGGCGGGATTGCGGAACTTTGCGCCGAATCCTTCGAACAAGCAATCATTAAAAGCAATGTAAAAATCAAGATAAATCCTTTAATGATATTTTCAGCCTTTGACCGAATTCCTTAACCGCGTAATCGTATGTCATCAAAATTCAAGGATCGAATTTTGACCCGTTGTTTGATAATCGAGATCGGCGACGAATTCATTTGTTCTGCCTTCTCTTTGAAAAGCCATAGTCTTACGGTATTCGGCGGCTTCGGCAAGCATAGTAAATTCGATCTCTCCGTGCAGTTCGCGCACTGCTCCGGCGATCTCGGCTAAAGAGACACGGAAGAATTCCTTCCGAAAATTGACCTGATTGATCCGCAGATTATGAAAACGTTTGTGTAATTGGTTTTCGAGTGCTGGTGCATCTTCGCAGAAGATGATCGCGTGAACATCGAACTTGAACGGCACGGACGCGTCGCCCAGTTCGGTAACCCGGTCCATCGGTTCGAGCCGGCGCGTCATTCCGATCTTATAAACCTCTTCGCCGAACGAGCCGATGTTCGAGATGATATAAACGTGACCCGAACGCGTCATCTGCGCGCGCGACAAAGCTCTTTGCTTATTAGCTTGAACTTCCAACAGCTTTTGTTCTAATGCCTCGATCTGTGCCATGAATTTTGCCTGTTTTTCACCGACCGATTTTTCGACTTCTTCACGTGCTTTTCGCAGGGCTTCGGCATAGCGAGCTTCCTCGCGGTCGGCTTCCTGTAAAGCCTTTTCGATCTCGCGGCGGGCGATTTCTTCTTCGCGCATCTGCTCTTTAATTCTGCGTTGCTCTTCTTTTTCTTCCTGAAGTTTTTCCTGGTACTCGTGAACCAGATAAAGCTCTTCGAGTTTCGTGTTGAGGTAAGTGTGACTGATCTCGCAGTATTGCACGCTGACGAACTTGTTGAGCATCTCGAAGGCTTTTAAGATGCGCGTTTCCATCACGCCGACATTGTTGTATCTGACCTTGGCGATCGCCGCGTCCGATTCGCCGTTAAACGCGCGCAGCACCAGCTTCAAACTTTGATTGATTTGTTTCCTACCTTCCGTACGGCTGCCGTTGACCGTCCATTCGGCGGAGCAGACGGCGGCGGTCTTATTTGAGATCATGTCCTTTTGTGTGCGGCGGATCCTTTCGAGTTCGAGCTGGTAGCGGCTCGACGATTCGAAACCGTATTTCGGCTCATAAAACCCGAAGGTATGCATCACGGCGGTTTCTTCGAGTAGGGCAAACTCTTTATGAAATGCGGCAATTTTTTCTTCCAGATCTTTCGCCTGTCTGCTTTTTTCCTGAAAATCCTGATTATATTGTTGAGCGAATTCCTGATGTCTGAAATGAAGCTGCTCGATCTCGCCGAGAACCCGGTCTCTTTCCGCATCGACATCGACGATGCTTTGAAATCTGGCGGTCAAGGCGGCAAGTTTTTCGGAAGACGATTTTTTCAGCTCGACCAATTCTTGTGAAAGCGCATTTCCTGCTTCGTTAAGCCGTTCGATGTTTTTCTCAGCTTTTACCCAGCGACTTCTGATTTGTTCATTATCTTTCTGCGATGCGGCTAATTTTCTCTTTAAGTCAAAATAGACATAGATCAAAATTCCGGTAATGACCAGGAAAATCAAAACGATGAATAAAAAAATGATCGAATAAGACGACATAATTTAATGGTGAACATTCAATAAGCCGAATTAACGGCAATTTCTTCGGCTTTTCCACGGTAAAATAAACTTCTTCGATTTTTCCGGTTAGAGAAAAATGAGCATAATCATAAGTTTCTTTTACAAA
The DNA here is from genome assembly GCA_036833775.1 of Pyrinomonadaceae bacterium. Taxonomy (GTDB): domain Bacteria; phylum Acidobacteriota; class Blastocatellia; order Pyrinomonadales; family Pyrinomonadaceae; genus JAJQRF01. Next base: position 2,850 of record DAITPE010000668.1, read on the forward strand.
GCAAAAAACCGACCCCAAGCGTAAATAGAAACAAATCAAAGAAAAACAGAAAATAAAATTCTGCTTGTCTTAAATCATTCTCGGCATCTCCCCAAATGCCTCATTCTTTGCTGCTTGAAAAAAAGTCGGTTGACCTGATCTTCAAAATAATATTTG
>DAITPE010000669.1:0-3005 GCA_036833775.1 Pyrinomonadaceae bacterium
ACATCGTAAAGACCGAAAAACTTTTTCGGCGCGGTCGGCGGCGAATGCGGTTTGACGAAACCGACGGCGAGAAAAAACGGCTGGTCTTTGTATTTTTCGATAAAATTTACGGCTCGCGTTGCGGCTTTGTAATCGCCGTGTTTTTCGCCTTCTCCGTCTAAAACGATGATTCGGTCGGAGTTCGATTGTTTGATTCCTGCGCCTTGCGCGTTGGCTTTTTCTTCGTCGTCGGGATCAGGATTTGCGACGGGTTTCGGTTTGAAATTCGGATTTCCGCGCTCGGTAATGTTCGGATCGGTCGGTTCACCGCCTTCCGTCCACGAAACTTCGTCGTCGATTCCGCCGTGATAAATCTTTCCGCTTCTTAGAGTTACATAGCCGTTGTTTTTGAAATACTGCGGCAAAGTCACCGTCGAAGGATCGATGCGGCGAAAATAATCGTTGTTGTTGATAACCTTTGTTTCGGTCGGATAACGTCCCGTCAAAAGCGACGTGCGCGACGGATTGCAAACCGGATATTGCGCGTAAGCATTATCGAAACGCGTTCCGCGAGCCGCGATTTTATCGATGTTCGGCGTTTTGATTCCCGCAACGCCATACGCGCCGAGTTCGGGACGCAGATCGTCCGAAGCGATGAATAAAACGTTGTATTTTTTAGAGTTTTTCGTTTTCTTTTGCGCAATGATCGGTTTTGAAACCAACGGAAAAATGCCAAAAAGCAAAGAAAACAAAACGCTGACGACAATCAATTTTCGGCGCATAAAAATCATTTTCGGTTTGTCTGTAAATTTGAATTGGAAAATCGCTTAACCTTCGGTAAACTCTATCTTAAACGCATCCAACAAAAAATGAAAACATTTTCCGCAAAAAACTTTTCAAAAATCATCTTTTTGCTCGCTTTGTGCATTTTTGCGGCTTTTCAGAATAAAGTTTCCGAGCCGCAAAATGTTGAAATTCCAAGCGGAATGATCTTAATAAAAGGCGGAAATTTTCAAATGGGCGACGATAGCGGAATGCCTTTTGAAATGCCTGCACACACGGTCGAACTCGATTCTTTTTTGATCGACGAACACGAAGTTACAATCGCCGAATTTGCCGAATTCGTCAACGTAACTAATTACAAAACCGAAGCCGAAAAATTCGGCTGGTCAGGCGTTTTCAATTTTGAAACGGGCGAATGGACACGCATTGACGGCGCAAATTGGCGCAATCCGTCTGGCAAAGATTCTACCGCGAAAGAAAACGAACCCGTCACACAAATTTCTTGGAACGATGCGAACGAATTTGCCAAATGGAAAGGAAAACGCCTGCCGACCGAAGCCGAATTTGAATTTGCCGCACGCGGCGGACTCGTCGGTAAAAAATACGCTTGGGGCGACGAGCTTCGACCGAACGGAAAAGTTCTCGCAAATTTCTGGCAAGGAACATTTCCCGTCAAAAACACGCTCGAAGACGGTTTTCTGAGCGTTGCGCCAGTGAAAAGTTTCGCGCCGAACGGCTACGGGCTTTACGATATGACGGGAAATGTTTGGGAATGGACGGCGGATTGGTTTGCCGAAGATTATTACGAAAATTCTCCGAAAAAGAATCCGAAAGGCGCAAACAGCGGAACTGAACGCTCGATTCGCGGCGGTTCGTTTCTGTGTGCGGAAAATTTTTGTTCAAATTACCGTGTCGCCGGAAGAAGCCACGCCACGCCTGATTCGGGTTTGAACAATCTCGGTTTTCGCTGTGCGCGTAATGTTGAATGATTTTGAAATAAATTCGGTCAAAATGATTTTTTTTTCACCTCAAAAATCCGAAATGCATTATTTTACTTCAAATAATTGAACTTTTATTTACCTTATTCACTATTTCCGAAACCTTAAATTTACACTTTTTCAACAAAAATCTTTTCTTTAGCCAATTTTTTTTATAAAATATGACACAAATTTAATTTATTTCCCGCGTTTTAAAGTTAGAACGAGTATTTTTTGAGCAAATGGCTCAAGATTTGCACGTCGCCTTTTATGGTTTTATGGTAAAACGCAAAATTTTCAATCTAAATTTGTTCATTTTTGCGCTGGTCTGCGGTTTGTTTACGATCGCGGTTAAGGCGCAAGATGAAAGTTCGTTTACCAATGCGCCGAACGAAGAACGGCGTAATTTGTCTGTTCCGTCAAAAAATCCCAACACACCGACCGTTTCGGGTTTCGATAATTTTTACAGCGTTTTAGAGCAAACTTTGGTGAAACGCGGCAAAAAACGCGAAGATATTTGCGACGAAAAAGATATGGTCGCAAGCCGCATTTTGCGCGAATACGGTTCGGTTTTTCTCGTGATCGACACAGCACTTCCGCCGCCGGTTTGTGTGTTTTCGAGTTCGGAAGATGTCGAGAATTTTCAGAAACAACTCGGTATTGCAACACAAATCATCGAAGGCACAACGATCGAGCTTCAACCTGTGGCGATGGAAGCCTTGATAAAAGCGCGTTCCGAAGCATTATTCAAAGGTTTGGACATCACGCCGCGCGACGGTTCGATCGCCGGACGGCGCGGGTTTTCCGAAACTGCGCGGCTTTGGAATTCGCGTTTTGAACCGGCTTGTGCTTACTGGCTGAAAAAAGGACGTTTGACGCAGGAACAAGTCGATAAACTGAAAGCCTTGCCGATGAAGGAGCAAGTCAAGGAAGTTTTACAGCTTGAAAAAATGGGAATTTATTTTAACTCGGCGTTCAATAATTCGATTCTTTATTCGGTCGCCGCGCCCGGAACTTCACAGCATCTTGCGTTGCTCGCCTTCGATGTTGTCGAATTTGAAAACGAACAAGTGCGCGAAATCTTAGCCAAATACGGCTGGTACAGAACCGTTCAAAACGACCGTCCGCATTTTACTTTTCTCGGTCACAAAGAAGAAGATTTACCGAAATTCGGTCTCAAAAAGGTCGTCAATTTTAACGGTAAATTCTGGATTCCGAATACATAAAAACAAAAAAGAAACAACGATTAACGCAGATTTACACGGA
>DAITPE010000670.1:0-3002 GCA_036833775.1 Pyrinomonadaceae bacterium
TCAAAATCCAAACACCATTTTTTAAGACAAAAGTATTTTCATAATCGACTCTTTTTTCTACATTTTGCGAATCTGAAAATTTGATAAATCCTTCAACCGTAAATTTATTTCCGATTCGTTTCGCCTTTCCACTGCTGACCGAACGTGAAGAATAATTTTCTAAATTTTTATTTAAATCTTTTGAAAATTCTTTGTAATCATTTTTACTGTATTTTTTGCCCTCAAAATCGATTAATACAAAATCGTCACCAACATTTTCATTAATTTCAAACGAACTTTTGTTGCCGGTAAAAAAGAAAACTGCTTCCAAATTAATTGTTTGCAGACTTTTTCCTTGATCGTTCAAATCGGTTTCAGCTTCAAAATTCGGCTTTTTTACCGAGCTTGAAACATCTTTAATTACATTGATTTCAGAAACTTCGACTTCATTGCGACTCCAGCCCAAATGCCCAAAATTCGGAATGATCGACGTTCTGAGTTTTCCAGTAAATTCTACTTCAAAAATATATATTTTCTTTTCGCTTAAAGTATCAAAAAATTGCTTCCATTTTTCATTATCTGTTTTCAGACTTGCGAAATTTACAACAGAAAAATTATCGCCTTGATTACATTTTTGCGAGTAAAAATAATCATCTCCGCCGTCAACTCTCGGAACATTTGAATAAATCATTAGTGTGCGAGTTTTGACCGTTTCGCTTTCGTAATTCGTCAATTCATTCGGAAAAAGCGAACAATAATCGACTTCTTTTATTTTGCTTGTATTCTTTTGCGCGACGGCAATTGATGAAAATAGAAAAAATGAAAGTGTTAGTGTGGTAATTTTTTTGAGAGTTTTAGAGTTCATACTTGTTCCAAATCAGTCATTTTTATTCACTGTCTTTAAAGAAATCTTCGGGAAGATGTTCGCCGTAAGTTCGAAAATAAAGTTGGCGTTTGAATTCTTTTTCGGAAAGGTCTTTCGGCAATGAAGCGATGACGGCTTTGCGGGCAGTTGCAAACATTCCGAACATAAATTTGGCGCGTTCTTTGACTGTGCGTTTCATCCATAATTCGTTTTGCAGTTCTTCGATTTCACGAGTCGTGTCCATCAACATAATTTATCTCCAAAAGTTTATAACATTCTTCCAATAAATCTTTTACGCCGAGTTTTTCCGCCCAAAATTCGATATATTCTTTGTTGTAACCGTTGCGAATGATATTTGCAACGTCGCGCATTTGCATTTCCGAACGACTTTTTTTTGCCCAATTCAACTTTGATAAAATTAAATCGTCGCGACTAATTGTCCAAATATCGAAATCAGTGAACCTGATTTTTTTGCGGTTTGAAAAAGCGAGTTTTTGAAATTCGTTGTCTTTTCGTAATACACAATCTATTTTTACAATTTTCTCTTGATGCAAAAGATTGAACATATTTCCCCTATAAATTGCATCTTTTACACGATTTTGCGGAACGTAATAATCTGGTTCGAATTCTTTGATTATCTTTTCGGCATCTGTTGATTTTGCTTCGATTACAATATCAATATCGTTTGTCATGCGCATCATCGCGTAAGAAACCATTGCCATCGAACCTGAAAGCATATAAGGAATTTTCAGCTTTTCAAACCGCTCGGTAACATCTTTCAAAACAAATTCTTGATCTTCAAAAGAAACAGCCATTTAGACCACCTCTTTCAAACCATTCTTTCTCAAACGCCAGATCATAAAAACGACCGAACCGAAAGCGACTAAAAGACTGATCAATTGCGACGTGGAAAGTCCGGTCAAACTCGTCAATCCGAACAGATCGCCGCGCGGATCGTCGCGGAATAATTCGATGGTGAAACGGACGATGCCGTAAATTATTCCGTAGGCGATTAAAACTTGTCCGTCAAAACGTTTGTTTTTGTGGAGATAAAGCAAAATAAAGAAAACGATGATCATCGCCAGCGATTCGTAAAGCTGTGTCGGGTGCAGATGAAGCGGCGAAATTCCGTCTTCGGTATAGATCGGAACGCCCGTAAATTCGTGTGCTTGTTCGGTAAATTGAACGCCGAAAATCGAATCAGTCGGCTTTCCCCAACAGCAACCGGCGGCGAAACAGCCTTGACGACCGAAAATTTGTCCGAGCGCAACGCCGGGGGCGAAAGCGTCAGCAACTTTCCAAAATGAGAGTTTGTAAAAACGAATCAGAAAGACGAGCGCGACAAATCCGCCAAGAAAACCGCCGTAATAAACGCCGCCCGAACGCAAAAAATCGAGCGAAAAAATATTGACGTTGTCTTCGGTAAAAAACATCAGAATCTTTGAACCGAGCAGACCGCCGATGATCGTCCAAAGTCCGAGATCGTAAATTCTCTCACGCGGAAGTCCGTCACGCGCCGCGAGCTTTGCCGCCGTCACAAGCGCGAGCATCAAACCGATCGCCAGCAAAACGCCGTATGTATTTATCGGGAAATTGCCGATTCTAAATAATTCAGGATACATTGTGTTTGTTAGTTGTTCGCAGGTGTTTGTGCGTTGTTTGCCGTTTCGTCCGTCACTTTTTTCTTCGATAAAAACATATCGATTATCAAAATTCCCGCGCCGATCACGATCGCCATATCGGCGACGTTAAATGTCGGATAATGCCAATTTCCGAATTGCACGTCGATAAAATCAACCACGAATCCGAGCCGTGAGCGATCAACGACGTTTCCGATAATTCCCGCTAAAAGCAGAGCGAGCGAACCTAAAATGCGGTCATCAGTGCGCGGCGTGCGCCAAATAAAATAAAGAACTAAAGCTGCCGCGATAAAGGCGACAACCGAAAGTCCCCAACGTCCTGCGTCGCCGTGATCATCGAGCATCGAAAACGCAACGCCTGTATTTTGCGCGTATGCGAAATTAAGAAATCCGGGAATTACTTCTTTGACATCGCCGAAACGAAGCCGTCGAACTGCCCAAGCCTTCGTCGTTTGGTCGATCATAAAAACCGCACCCGACGCGAGCAAATAACCCAATTTCCAAAAAATATCTTTTTT
>DAITPE010000671.1:0-3001 GCA_036833775.1 Pyrinomonadaceae bacterium
GCATGATTGAGATAAGGACTTTTGATGAAGCGCTGATTGACGAAAAAATATTGCGAATCGCGCGTCGTGCGACGTTCGCGCGGCGCGGAAACGTAGCCCGAAATCTTTGCGATAAATTCGCGTCCGCCGGAAACGGGCAAAAGACTTTCGATCAAATTTCCGCCGAAAATCTGATAAGCGCGTTCGCGCAAATCTCTGGCTGGCGCAAGCCGAAAAACTTCGCGTCCGTTGTTTGTTAAAGTAAACGCGATTTCGGGATGCGCGAGCGCGTAATGCTGAATTATTGCGGTCAAATGATAATTTTCCGTCGCTTCCGAGCGCATAAATTTGCGGCGCGCAGGCGTATTGAAAAACAGATCGCGGACACTTAAGGTCGTGCCCGTATTTCGCGCCGCGTCTTTTACGTCAATGAGTTTTCCGCCTTCGATCAAGACGCGCGTTGCCGCCAAATCGTTTTCCGTTTTCGTAATCAGTTCGACCTTTGCCACCGAAGCAATCGAAGCCAAAGCTTCGCCGCGAAAACCGAGTGTGGCAATCGCGCCTAAATCTTCTAAAACCTTGATTTTAGACGTTGCGTGGCGTTCAAAAGCGAGAATCGCGTCGTCGCGCGTCATTCCTTCGCCGTCGTCGGAAACGCGCATCAAACGCCGTCCGCCGAGTTCTATGTCAACCTGAACGCGTTTTGCGCCCGCATCGATCGAATTTTCGACTAATTCTTTAATGACGGACGCCGGACGCTCGACAACTTCGCCGGCGGCAATCTGATTTGCGAGATTGTCAGAAAGAATCTTGATTTTGTTCATATTTTCGTTAGTTGTGCGTTATTCATCGTTCGTCGCATTTTACATCAACGAACTACGAACCACTAACCACGAACACTTTACAAATAAATTATCCGATGTCCTTTGTCGTCCAAATTTATCGCTTGATAAAGCCAATCAATGAAATAAATTCCGTAGCGGTTCAGAAAATAATTTATATTCACGGAGCGTTCCTGCAAATGTTTCTGCGGCAAAACCGCCGTAAACATCGAATCAAAACGGCGTTTCAGCGTTTCGTCTTGACGGATTTGCGCATGATGAAATTTCGTCCGCAATGCGCCAATATGATACAGAATCTTTCGCCGCCGCGTTGCCAGATTTTCAGCCAGAGTCGGTTCGATCTGCGATAAATTTTGGTCGAGACGATTGAGCTCAATATTAATTTTTTCTTCGGCTTCAGCAAAGATTTTTGCAGTTTCCGAATTCAAATATTTTTCGACTATTACGGGTAGAATTTCTTCCTCGCCCGCAAACAAATCTTTGAATTCAATCTCGTATTTTTCAAGCGTTTTGCGATGTTTCGATTCTATAATTGTAAAACTTTGGCGATGAAAAACCGTCATTTGCGGACGATTCAAAATGCGGTAAACTTCGGCGTTTTGTGCGAAATACGAAACTTCCGCGCCGCCGCCGAAATAACAAACGGTCGGCAAAATATAATCCTGCACGATCGGACGAAGAACAACGCTCGCGCTGAATCTTTCGGGTTCGTTGGCGGCAATTTCGGCGAGTTCGGAAAGCGAATATTCGTGCGATTTCGTTTTGAAATTGCCGACTTTCGTTTTCTTCAAAGCGTTACGCGTTCCGTCCGTTTCGATCAAAAAGAGCGGAAAATAATCTTCACCGACTAAAACCTGTGCGTGAAAACCTTTTTTTTCCAAATCCGCGCTTCTTTTCTGCAAAGCATCAACGATTTCATCCGATTTTTCGATCGCTTCTTTAATGATTGGCGCAGAAAGTTTTTTCAATCGAACATCGAGCGGATCGAGAATGATCAAGCCATATTTTTCAAACAATTTCGTGATGAATTTCGCAAAAGCTTCGCCGTAATAATTATTTTCGTTCCAAGTGTTTACGAGTAATTCGCGCAATTCGTCGGAAAATTCGGTTTGCGAAAGTTCATCGAAAAGTTTTGAAACGGTTTCGTCGATCGTGTTATCGAGTTTGATGTTTCCAACGGGAAGATTTTCTTTTCGTTTCGGTTCGTTTTTAAGTTTTGCAAGCTCGCCGTTTTTATTAATGACAAAGGTTTCGGAAACTTCTTCAAAATCGTGATCTTCCGTCGCTATCCAAAAAACCGGAACGGCTTTATGCCCTCGACCGCGCAGACATTCAGCCATTTTTACTGCCGAAAGTGCTTTGTAAATCGTATAAATCGCGCCCGAAAAAAGTCCGGCTTGCTGTCCGGTGACAACTGCAACCGTATCGTTTTCCCGCAAAAGTCGGATATTTTCGAGCGTTTTTTCGCCTGCGCCGAAATTGCGGTTCATTTCATCGAGCGCATCGCACAAAAGATTTCGGTCGGCTTTTTGATTTTCTAAAACTTCGGGAATCCGAGCGGAAATTTGTGTGTGCGATTCGACGGCATTCGGGTAAAATTCTTTGAGCGAAAGCGGATTTTGCTGGTATTCGATGAAAAGTTTTGTTTGATGCGGAATTTCCGAAAACGGAAGGCTTTCGGTTTCTAAAACGACCGTTCCGCTTGGACACGGACACACGATTTCTTGTTTCACTTGTTTTGACTCCTAACTTCCGATTATAGTTTTCTAAACGATAACTTCAAGGCGAAAAACAAAAAAAGAACGGCACGAAACCGTTCTTTTTTTAAGGAATTAGATTAATTTCAGTTTACCGTGCTTGCCACACGCGGTCGTGAAACTCCGTCTTCTTTTACTTCTTTTACTTCCTTTGCAGCAACCGCTTTTCTTTCGATCACGTAAACACCCGAAGAATGCGACCCCGCATAAATCTTATTCGGATCGGTCGGATCAAATGTCATCGACCAAACACGGCGGCTCGGAACTTTCATATTTTTATTGTCAACGCGTTTCCAATTTTGTCCGGCATCAGACGAATAATAAATTCCGCCGTCGCTCTCGAGTGCGCTCGAAACGAAAATTTCGTCAGAATTGGTCGGATTTATCAAAATGCTCGTGTAATTTCCGAGCGGCAGATTTCCG